>NZ_JADYXA010000002.1:0-299264 GCF_015864495.1 Pseudoalteromonas sp. SWYJZ98
CGCCCAAATTTGCTTGGTGACAATAGCGTTTTGGACCCACCTGACTCCATGCCGAACTCAGTAGTGAAACGAAACAGCGCCGATGATAGTGTAGCATTTGCTATGTGAAAGTAGGACATTATCAGGCTTCAAATTAAAGAAACCCGTTACAGCAATGTGACGGGTTTTTTGCTATCTGGGATTTAGTAAATAGCCAAGAGCCCGAACCGCACTCAGCAGTGAAACAAAACAGCTCGAAGGCGAGCCCCGGCCAACGATAGTGTAGCATTTGCTATGTGGAAAGTAGGACATTACCAGGCTTCAAATTGTAGAGAGCCCGACTAGAAATAGTCGGGCTTTTTTACGTCTGCATAAAAGTAAAATGTGCGCAATTAACATATACTCATATCGCGACACAAAGATAGTGTAGCATTTCACTGTGGCTCTCCACCGCTGTGGGCACTACGACATCCTACTGCGTAGCGCACCGACTTCAAATTGTAGAGAGCCCGACTAGAAATAGTCGGGCTTTTTTACGTCTGCATAAAAGTAAAATGCGCGCAATTAACACCCACTCATATCGCGACACAAAGATAGTGTAGCATTTCACTGTGGCTCTCCACAGTTGTGGGCATTACGACATTCTACTGCGTAGCGCGCAGGCTACAAATTGTAGAGAGCCCGAGTAAAAATAGTCGGGCTTTTTTTACGTCTGTAGAAAAATGAAATATGCGCAATTAATATATACCTACAGCAATGCCCATCTCGTAGGTCGGGCGAGCGCAGTGACTCCGGACGTTAATTTAATCTTTTTTACTTTCTATAAAAGCTAATTACTCTCATTTCCTTAGATAACAAATTTAATTTTGCTTTGTTACTGTCTTTGATTTAGGATCAAATCAGTTTAAAACCAAGAACTAACAGCCTGTGTATAGATTATTAATTAGCGCCATATCCATTTTATTTTGTTTTTCTGTGTCGGCAGTTGAAGTAACTGATCTATATCAAGATATTTTAAAAGTGGATGACAAAACACGAGATACTCGATTAGCTGCGAGCCGTAAAGCTTTGCTTAATGTTTTAGTGAAAGTAAGCGGTGATGAAACTGCAGATCAAAATAAATTAGCACAGCAACGTACTAAAGATATTTCTGATTATATGCTTAAGTTTGAATATGACGAGAGAGCAAATGGACAATTGAAACTCGTTGTTAAATTTGAAGCTCGAAAGATCAACGCGCTAATCAAAGAGTTAAACTTACCTTTATGGGGAGTACAACGTCCATTAGTCGCAATATGGTTAGGTATTGAAGACAATTGGCGCAGAGAATTGGTAACACAAGAAAGTTACCCGCAGTTAGAGCAGTTAATTTATGACAAAGCAGGGCGTCGTGGTTTACCTGTCGTTGTTCCATTACTTGATTTACAAGATCGACGTCTAGTAGGTATTCCTGAGGTGTGGGGTAACTTTTCAGAACCAGTAGAAGAGGCCTCTAGACGCTACAGCGCTGAGCGAAGTATTACAGCTAGAATGTATAAAGAAGCAGATAGCGAAAATTGGATTTTAGATTGGCGTTTTACTAATGATGATCAATTTGATTCAAATCGATTAACGGGTGATAAACAGCAAATAGTGAGCCAGATGATTGACACCTTAGCGCGAGGCCTTGCAAGCGAGTATGCAATTGATCCAAATGCTTATTATGAACAAGCAACTGCTACGCTCACGTTAAAGGGTACACAAAGTTTTGTTGATATAGAATTAGCGAAACGAAGATTATTGAGCCTGAGTGTTGTTACGCAAGTCAAAATTGTTCGTAAAACACCGGAATTTGTTGAATTTAAACTAAACCATACTGGTAACTTGAGTGATCTTAAAAAAGGGTTAGGGCTAGACTCTTCATTTAAAGATTATGAGGATCCACGCGCATTTTATCATGTTGTTGATAAAAATAGCTTAGAGTATCAATGGGTAACACCATAATGCTAATGTCTGAGCCGATGCAAATGGCACTACCGGTTACTTTACCGGATGACGAAACATTTGCATCGTATTTTGGGGGAGAAGACTCATTGGAGGTTAATCACCTAAAAGATAGCTTTTCGAAGTTAGCTAAAAAGTTTCAGTATACTTATTTATGTGGGTTAGGTGATTCGGGTAAGTCTCACCTTTTGTATGCAACCTGCATTAAAGCACAAGAGCGTGGTTTATCTAATATGCTGCTGTCTATGCGCGAAGTAGTTGACTTTGGACCTATGGTATTAGACGGTTTAGAAGCGCTTGATGTTCTATGTATTGATGACGTGCATTTAGTTGCAGGGAATGATGCATGGGAAAAAGCACTATTTAACTTTTTTAACCGGTTTAACGAACCCGGAAAAATGTTAGTAGTAACTGCCGATTTACTTCCTAGTATGCTCAATATCTCGCTGCCTGACTTAGAGTCTCGTTTAACGTGGGGGACAACCTTTCAAATTCGTTCTATGAGTGATGACGATAAAGCACAAGCACTTGTTAAGCGCGCTCATATGCGCGGTCTTGAATTAAGTGATGAGTGTGCACGCTTTTTACTAACCCGTTTAAGCCGTGATATGCGTGCTTTATTAGATGTACTCGACAAATTAGATCATGCATCTATGGCAGCACAGCGAAAATTAACTATTCCTTTTATAAAATCAACGTTAAAGCTGTAGTAGGTCTAGAATCTAGACCCTTCTTTCAGTTATCATAAGCTATTATCAGAGCGTGTTTACCTTTCCTGATTGGAATTTGTTTAACTTAAGAGTGCTTTAATCGCGTCGTGAGGACTTTAGCATAGTATTTATATGCGAAACCCGAACAACAAAGAGAGTAGCCTCCGAGATAAACACTTCAAACTGCATGTGTTTGGTCTTTATTTAGCGTTATTGCATGATTTATGTAGGGAACTACAGCCCAATGCTTAACCTTATTTAATAACCAATCACACTGTTGTAAAGCAATCTTGAAAGGCCAACACGCTCTTAAGCAATCACCTTCTGTGAAAGATCAGGTATCGAATGAACTTAGAAAACATATTAGCGCAAGCACTTGAGGCGGTAGCCAGTGCCAGTGAAATAGCGCAGTTAGAAGATATCAGGGTTAATTACCTTGGTAAAAAAGGCGAAATCACTAGCTTACTTAAAACGTTAGGTAAAATAGCACCTGAAGAACGTAAAGAAGCAGGCCAAGTTATAAACCAAGCTAAACAAGATGTACAAGCTGCTATCAACGAAAAGCGTGAATTGCTAGCAAGTAAAGCACTTGAAGAAAAACTAGCTGCTGAAACTATAGATGTAACTCTACCAGGGCGTGTTATGCCTACTGGCGGTTTACACCCAGTTACGCGCACTATTGAGCGCATAGAAAGCTTTTTCGGTGAGTTAGGTTTTGAAGTTAAATCTGGTCCAGAAATCGAAGACGATTTTCATAACTTTGATGCGCTAAATATTCCAGAGCACCACCCAGCACGTGCAGATCACGATACCTTTTATTTCAATCCTAAATTAGTACTACGCACACAGACAAGTGGCGTGCAAATTCGTACTATGGAAACTGAGCAGCCACCACTGCGTATTATTTCACCTGGACGTGTATACCGTAACGACTACGACCAAACACATACACCTATGTTCCATCAGGTTGAAGGTTTAATGGTTGATACCGATGTTAGCTTTACTGAGCTAAAAGGTATTTTGCATGATTTTTTACGTAACTTTTTTGAAGAAGATATGGAAATTCGTTTCCGTCCTTCATTCTTCCCATTTACAGAACCTTCAGCTGAAGTAGATGTTATGGGTAAAGACGGCAAGTGGTTAGAAGTACTAGGCTGTGGCATGGTACATCCAAATGTACTTAAGTCTGTGGGTATCGACCCAGAAAAATACACCGGCTTTGCCTTTGGCATGGGTGTAGAGCGTTTAACCATGTTGCGCTATGGCGTAAACGATTTACGTGCATTTTTCGAAAATGACTTAAAATTCCTGAACCAGTTCCGTTAAGAGTGAAACAATAAAATGAAATTTAGTGAAAAGTGGTTAAGAGAGTGGGTTAATCCTGCTATTGATACGCAAGCTCTTTCGGAACAGCTTTCAATGGCTGGTTTAGAAGTTGATGACGTTGAGCCTGCTGCTGCCAAATTTAATGGCGTAGTTGTTGGTGAAGTTGTTGAATGTGAGCAGCACCCTGATGCAGATAAACTGCGTGTTACCAAAATTAACGTCGGTGGCGATGAGCTACTTGATATCGTGTGTGGAGCACCAAATTGTCGTTTAGGTATTAAAGTTGCTGTTGCCACTGTGGGCGCTTTACTTCCTGGTGACTTTAAAATTAAAAAAGCCAAACTACGCGGTCAACCTTCAAACGGAATGCTATGTGCTTTTGTTGAGCTAGGTATTAGCGAAGAAGGCGACGGCATTATGGAATTGCCAAGCGATGCACCAGTAGGCACTGATTTACGTGATTATCTAGGTCTTGATGATAATATTATAGATGTTGATTTAACACCAAACCGTGGTGACTGTTTAGGCATTAAAGGCCTTGCTCGTGAAGTAGGCGTTTTAAATAGTATTGACGTTAATGTATTAGATATTCCAGCTGTTACGCCAACAATTGATGACAAAGTATCAATTGAGCTAGTTAATGAAGATGCATGTCCTCGTTACCTTGGTCGTGTGATCAAAGGCATTAACCTTGATGCAGAAACACCGCTTTGGATGGTTGAAAAGCTACGCCGCAGTGGCGTACGTTCAATCGACCCAGTGGTTGATGTTACAAACTATGTATTACTTGAGCTTGGTCACCCAATGCACGCGTTTGATTTAAATGCGATTGAAGGTGGTATTAAAGTACGTAGTGCAAACGCAGATGAAGAACTTGTTTTATTAGACGGTAACACCGCTAAATTAAACAACACTACACTTGTGATAGCCGATCATAATAAAGCGCTAGCAATTGCAGGTATTTTTGGTGGTGAGCAATCAGGTGTTACAGATAAAACATCTGATATATTACTTGAAAGCGCATTTTTTAATCCTGTAGCAATTGCAGGGCAAGCACGTAGCTACGGTTTACACACTGATGCTTCACACCGTTATGAACGCGGTGTTGATTTTGCTCTGCAACATGATGCAATGGAACGTGCAACAGCGCTACTTCTTGAAATCGTAGGCGGTCAAGCAGGCCCAGTTGTTGAAGCTGTAGCGGCTGACAAACTACCAAAAGTGACTGAAGTACGTCTTCGTCGTGCTCGTTTAGACCGTGTTATTGGTCATCATATTGAAGATGCTAAAGTAACAGATATTCTTACGCGTTTAGGTCTTGATGTTAAAGTAGAAAATGAAAGCTGGAGTGCGGACGTACCAAGCTACCGTTTTGATATTCGCATCGAAGAAGATTTAATTGAAGAAGTAGCACGTGTTTACGGTTACAACAGCATTCCTAATGTTGCACCAACTGCAAAACTTAAAATGACGACGCACAACGAAGCAACTATTGCGCTTAGCAAGTTCCGCAATACGTTAGTGACTCGTGGTTACCAAGAAGCAATTACATACAGCTTTGTAGACCCTAAAGCACAAGCTATTTTACACCCAGAGTGTAAAGCAATGGTATTACCGCATCCTATTTCGATTGAAATGTCAGCGATGCGTGTAAGTTTAATGCCGGGTTTATTAGCGTCTGTAGCGTATAACCAAAATCGCCAACAGCCTCGTATTCGTTTATTCGAACATGGTCTTAAATTTATAAGCGACGAAAGTGCAGAAAATGGTGTTTACCAAGTGCCGGTTATTGGTGGCGCTATTACGGGTCTTGTAAATGGTGAACATTGGGTTGAAGAAAAACGTAACGTTGATTTTTACGATTTAAAAGGTGATGTTGAAGCCTTACTTGCAATTACTAATGACGTTACTCGCTTTGAAATTAAAGCCGAGCAGTCAGATGGACTTCATCCTGGTCAATCAGCTGTAATATATGTTGATGGCAAAAAGGTTGGTTTTTTTGGTGCTTTACATCCTCAAGCTCAAAAGTCGTTAGATATCAACAACGCAACTTTTGTTTTTGAAATTGAAATGTCAGCAATAGAAAAAAGAAATTTACCGCAAGCAGAAGGGGTGTCTAAATTCCCTTCAAATCGCCGCGACATCGCGATTTTAGTGGCAGACAGCGTTAAATCTGGCGACATTTTAAGCGTGATCGAAAAAGTTGGCGGAAATCAATTGGTTGACCTAAACTTATTCGATGTGTATAAGGGCAAAGGTATTGAGCCAAATTATAAGAGTTTGGCGATTGCTCTAACACTGCAAGCGGTTGATAGAACACTCGAAGAGAAAGATATCAATCTAGTAGTTGATAACGTGGTGGCCGAATTGGCCGAACAGTTTAATGCATCGTTGAGGGACTAGATATGGCGCTTACTAAAGCCGACATAGCTGAACACCTATTTGAAAAGCTCGGGATCAATAAAAAAGATGCCAAAGATTTAGTTGAAGCGTTTTTTGAAGAAATCCGCTCAGCGCTAGAAAAAGGCGAGCAGGTTAAGCTCTCTGGATTTGGTAACTTTGATCTTCGAGACAAAAAAGAAAGACCAGGCCGCAATCCGAAAACAGGCGAAGATATTCCTATTTCGGCACGTCGCGTGGTGACTTTTCGACCAGGTCAAAAGCTTAAAACCCGCGTAGAAGTGGGCACAAGCAAAGCAAAATAAAAAAAGGCAGCGTAAGCTGCCTTTTTTATTGTCTAAAATAACTCCGCTCTAGCGGAGTTATTTAGTTGTACCGTTAGAAAACTTTTTTAAAACTCTCGAGGAGATACAAAATCACCTGCCATTATTTGCTGAAATGTTTGCTCTGCAAGTACATCTAGGCTGTCTAAGCTTTTACCATTCGTTATTAATTGCTGCTCAATTTCAAACACGTCAATATTTTCAATCCCCGACATTTGCGCTACTTTAGAAAATATATATGCATGTTTAAATTTATCATGTTTATAAAAAAGACTAATAAGTGATGTATGCACTTCAGGATTCGGTACGTTGCCTTTTTTATTGAGTTCTAAAGTTTTATAAAGCAAATCGATGGTTTTTTCATCATCAAATTTAATATAGTACGATGCTAAAAAAAATTGCATTTCGGCACTTTGCGTTACACTTTTGTCATTTTCTATCGCTAATAATTTAGTCAGTGCACTTTGGTTATTATTTCGTGACCATTGGTAGTAGAGCAAACCTGGATGGTTTGTATTTTGGGTATCTTGATATAAGCGAGTCATTTCTTTAATGCTCGTTAATTGACCGTCAATACGTGACGTTTTTTTAGCTTTTAACTTAATATGTTCAATTTTAGCGGCCACAGTTATACATTGGTTATAGGATTCAAAGTCCTTGAGTAATTGGTATTTATTTTCATCAGTAGGGTCTTTGTATTCTATGTAACGTTTGATAATCACATTAGAACGCTCATCCTTGCAGTGGCTGTCTTTGTTTAAGTCGCTACAAAAGCCAGGTGTTTCTTTGCACACTTGTGCGAGTGTCAACGGTTCTTCACACCCTGTCAACGTTAGCAAACCCAATAGTACACTTGCTTTTTTAAGCATCCCTTAACCCCAAATGAATATCCACCTTGCTATTCTAACGCAATCATTTAACGCCTAACAGTAGAGAATAACTTCAGATTAAATTAGAATAGCCCTGCCTGAAGTGCATTACTCTCAAAATATAGTGCATTTTTAAAGGCTATCCGTTCAAAATGATAAACTTAGGTAAATAAAATGACCTCATCTCACGAGTTAGAATACACAAATAGTTGGCAAGAGCGCCAAGATTACGCAGAAAGCATGCAACCAATCATTGGTAAACTTTACCGTAATCGTGGTATCGAAATCGCTGTATATGGCCGTCCTCTCGTAAATGCCAGTACTATTGATATTATCAAATCTCATAAAACCGTTGCTCAGTTTGAAGGCACTAAATTACGTTTGCGCGAAAGCTTTCCATTTTTAGAAGCTATCAGCAAAATGGAATTAAACTCTGCGCGTATTGATATTGGTAAACTTGCATATAGCTATTTGTTCACAGAAGCAGCTAAAGGCCGCTCAGTAGAAGAGTTTGTAAAAGATGAACTTGCAGAAATAGCTGACTTACCAGCGAAAGAACCACGCGATGTTGTATTGTATGGTTTTGGTCGTATTGGTCGTTTACTAGCGCGTTTATTAATTGAAAAATCAGGTCCATATGCAGATTTACGTTTGCGCGCTATTGTTGTGCGTGGCGGTAAAGATGGGGATCTTGAAAAGCGCGCAAGCTTACTGCGTCGTGATTCAATTCACGGTCCTTTCAATGGTTCAATCACTATTGATAAAGAGCGTAATGCAATTAAAGCTAACGGTAGCTACATTCAAGTTATTTACGCTAACTCTCCTAGCGAAATTGATTACACTCAATACGGTATCGACGATGCATTAATTGTTGATAACACCGGTATTTGGAAAGACGAAGCGGGCCTTGGCCAGCATCTAGAGTGTAAGGGCGCTGCAAAAGTATTATTAACAGCTCCTGCAAAAGGTAATATCAAAAACATCGTATATGGTGTTAATAACAAAGATATTTTACCTGAAGATAAAATCGTTTGTGCAGCAAGCTGTACAACTAATGCAATTACACCAACGCTTAAAGCACTAAACGATAAGTTTGGTATTAATAATGGTCATGTTGAAACTGTACACTCGTACACGAACGATCAAAACCTTATTGATAACTACCACAAAGCAGAGCGCCGTGGCCGTGCCGCAGCACTTAACATGGTAATTACTGAAACAGGGGCTGCAAAAGCGGTTTCAAAAGCATTACCAGAGCTTGAAGGCAAATTAACAGGTAACGCAATCCGCGTACCTACACCTAATGTGTCGCTAGCTATTTTAAATCTTAACTTAGCAACAAGCACATCAGTTGAAGAGCTAAACGCATTTTTACGCGATACTGCACTTCATTCAGACTTACGTGACCAAATTGATTACACCGCATCAACGGAAATTGTATCTACCGATTTAGTAGGTAGCCGTTACGCAGGTGTTGTTGATTCACAAGCAACGATTGTTGAAGATAACCGTATCGTTTTATATGTATGGTACGACAATGAGTTTGGTTACAGCTGCCAAGTAGTTCGTTGTATGCGCGATATGGCCGAAGTGTCATTCCCAAGCTTACCTCGCTAATTTATTTGCAGTGACTTAAAAGCCAGCATGTTGCTGGCTTTTTTGGTCGTGTATTATTTTTAAAGCGTATGCCTTGTGATAGGCTTTAATTAAGAAAATGCACATTCATTTTACTATTTACAAAATAATGTCAGTTCTGTGAATTAATAAACAGATAAACTTATTCAACCTAAAGGTTTTTCCATGAAAATCAGCAGCAATTTCGACAGTGGTAATATCAAAGTTATTGAATCCACCGATCCTTTAAATATTCAATTAGAAATTAATAAAGATCACCAGTCTGAATTTTATCAGTGGTTTCACTTTCGTCTTGAAACAACACCTTACCAATTGCATAAGTTAAATATTAATGAGCTTGATAAATCAGCTTACCCAGATGGTTGGGAAGGGTATCAAGCTGTTGCATCATATGACCGTCAAACATGGTTTCGCGTACCATCAAGCTATGAAAATGGCACATTAAGCTTTGAAATTGAACCAGAGTGCGGCAGTGTTTATTTTGCTTACTTTGCACCATACAGTTACGACCGCCATTTAGATTTATTGTCTTGGGCACAAAGCCAAGGTGCTTGCCAATTAATAACGCTTGGTGAAACACTTGATGGCCGCGATATGAGTGTGCTTAAAATTGGTGAGCCAAGTGAAGATAAGAAAAACATCTGGATCACAGCACGTCAACATCCAGGTGAAACAATGGCAGAGTGGTATGTTGAAGGTCTACTGCACAAACTTCTTGATGACGAGGATCCACATGCAGCTGCGCTTCTATCAAAAGCAGTGTTTTACGTTGTGCCAAATATGAATCCAGATGGCAGCGCACGCGGACATCTGCGTACTAATGCTAAAGGCGTTAACTTAAACCGTGAATGGCAAACACCAAGTATGGAAAATAGCCCTGAGGTTTACTTAGTGCTTAATAAAATGCGCGAAGCTGGCTTAGATATGCACTTAGACATACACGGTGATGAAGCTATACCTTATAACTTTGTGGCAGGCAGTGAAGGTATTCCAAGTTACGATGCTCGTCTTAAAGGCCTTGAAGATAGCTTTAAAGCTGCGCTTTTAACTATTACTCCAGAGTTTCAAGATGACCATGGCTATCCAAAAGATGAGCCAGGTCAAGCTAACCTTACGGTAGGTTCATCAGCTACTGCTGAAGAATTCAAAGCATTAACGTACACAATTGAAATGCCATTTAAAGACAACAACGATTTACCTGATCCAGACTATGGCTGGTCAGACCGTCGTTCTTATCAATTTGGTCAAGATACATTAGCGGCTATTGTTAATGTTGTTGATGATTTAAGATAAAACGCTTATCTAAAAGGGTATCAATAGTTTTGATACCCTTTTTGCTTTTAATAAAACCCTTTGTATAAAAAAATAATAATCATATAGCAGCTTTATTCTTAAAACGTTTTCAACGCTTCTTCGCTGCGTATCATCACCGTATCGGTACAAATCAATCTACTTTCATTTAAATACTACAGATGTAGTGCCTTTCGCCAAGTGTGTAATTATATATTTTGAAAATTAAGTGTTAACAACCTTGGGGTACTTAAGTTAATATTAATTAAATCATGAGTCGGGGCGGAAGAGGTGAAATCTTATTTCGTAAAGCTTATGTAGCGTAGTAGCTAAAACAGAGTCTCGTAATTAAAAAATAATAAATATAACTATAGAGGATATCCATGGAAGCTTTTGTAAGCGCTGTTAATGATGTTGTTTGGAGTAATGCACTCATCTATTTATGCCTAGGCGCAGGCTTGTTTTATTCAGTACTAACTAGATTTGCTCAAGTTAGACATTTTAAAGAAATGTGTAAGTTATTATTTAGTCCTAACACGTCTGATAAAGGTATTTCATCTTTTCAAGCCCTTGCAGTATCGTTGTCTGGACGCGTAGGCGTTGGTAATATCGCAGGTGTGGCAGCAGCTATCGGTTTTGGTGGGCCAGGTGCTATTTTTTGGATGTGGGTTGTTGCTTTTCTAGGTGCAAGTACTGCTTACGCAGAATCTACTTTAGGCCAAATTTATAAAACAGAAGAAGACGGGCAATATCGTGGTGGCCCAGCCTATTATTTTGACCGTTGTTTAGGACAAAAATGGTTGGCTGTCTTATTTGCTGTTTCGGCAATTATTGCATGTGGTGTTTTTCTGCCTGGTGTACAAGCGAATGCGGTAGGTAATGCGTTTACCCAAGTATTTGGCGATGGCAATATGGTCTCGACTAGTTTTGGTGATGTAGGTAGCTTTAAGTTAGTCGCTTTGGCAATAATCCTTATTGTTTTAGCGTTTATTATTTTTGGCGGTATAAAACGTATTGCGAACTTTACGCAAATAGTAGTGCCATTTATGGCGCTTGGTTACATAGTACTGGCATTAATCGTGGTATTTTTAAATTTAGATAAAGTAGGCGATATATTCTATTTAATTATTAGTGATGCATTTACTGCGCAGGCCGGTTTTGGTGCTGCTATTGGTTGGGGCGTTAAGCGTGGTATATATTCTAATGAAGCAGGGCAAGGTAGTGGGCCTCATGCAGCAGCAGCAGCAGAGGTTGATCACCCTGCTCAACAGGGTTTAGTGCAAGCTTTCTCTGTTTATGTTGATACCATTTTTGTATGTACTGCAACAGCACTCATGATTTTAATAACGCAGCAATACAATGTTGTGGGTGAGTTACCAGCAGGGCAGTTCATTGTACAAAATGTTGATGCAGCGACTGAGGTCGGTTCAGCAGCCTTTACTCAAATGGCTTTATTTAGTGTATTTGGCAGCTTTGGACAAGCATTTGTCGGTATTGCATTATTCTTCTTTGCCTTTACCACAATACTCGCTTATTACTTTATTGCAGAAACTAATATTGCTTACTTAAATCGTTATTTTAAAGGCAATATCCCACTTGTCCTCGTGAAGTTCGTGATTATGTTTATGGTTGCATACGGTATGGTTAATAATTCAGGTTATATCTGGACTATTGGAGATATTGGCGTTGGTTTAATGGCCTGGATTAACATATTGGGTATCTTAGCTATTTTCTTTGTAGCTAAGCCTGCTTTACTATGTTTGAGCGATTACGAAGATCAGAAGAAAAAAGGTGGAAAAATCACATTTGACCCTGTCAAACTAGGTATTAAAAATGCCACTTTCTGGGAAAAACGTTTAGGGAAACAGTCAAAAGACACTGAGTAACTAAACTTAATGAGTAACTTGTTAGATTATCGTCTCTAAATCAGTTATTGGTTTGAATTCAAAAAAGACAACGAGAAATAAAACAAGTACAATAAAGGCGCCGAAAGGCGCTTTTTTTATGCGTAGTATGGAGAGAAGTATGGCGATCATTCGTTGCCCAAAATGTGCAAAATCAATTTCAGATAAACATAAGCAATGTCCGCATTGCGAAAGCAATATTGCAGAGCTAAACGACGAGCAAGTTTTACAACTTCAGCGCGAACAGCGAATTAAAAAAAAGCAGATGTTTATAAATCACTCCTTTTTAGCGCTTATCTTATTTTTAGGTGGTTTTTTCTGTTTGTACTTTTTACAACCGCAAGAAAAAACGCTTCAGTGGTATGCTTATACTGCGGCAATTGGCGTAGGGTGTATTTGGTATCTTATTAACCGTATTGTTTTAGTGACTCTAAAAAAGAAAAAATGACATGAATATCGACAATCTTGTACAAAATATTACTCCCGAATTATTCGAACGCTTGCAATACGGTGCGTCTACTGGCAAATGGCCAGACGGAACTGTTTTATCAGACGAGCAAAAGCAACAAACAGTGCAGTTGGTTATGTTGTATCAAGCAAAAGTGGCTCAATCAAACGAGCAATTTACGATTGGTGCTAATGGTGAAATGATCCAAAAGACAAAAGCTCAACTACAAAAAGAATTTAAATCAGACAACGAAATAGCTAGGTTTAGTGAACATGATCTTTAAGCACCTTTTTACACCGAAATGGAAACACCCTAAGCAACAAGTTCGTCTTGATGCTATCGAAAAATTAGATATTGAACGTGATGCAACCATATTAAATACGTTAGCACTTGAAGACAGCTCAGCTGAAATACGCCGCAAAGCGTTGCAAAAAGTAAACGATTTACCACTTTGGTGGAAAGCGTATAAACAAGATCAAGCATTAAAAGATATTGCAGAACTACAAATATCTAATGCTGTTTTAAATAGCGAAAGTGCACTAACACCGCAAATTAAAAGTGAATACATAGAGCGTTTTGCACCCGTTAAAACACTCGAAAAGTTAGCATTTGCAGAGAAAGAACTGCAAGTACGCGTTAAGTTATTGAAACGTTTAGCAAATCCAAAACTAGTAGAAAAAGCATTTAAAGAAGGTAGCGAAGAGCTACAAGCTCAATTAGTTGAACTTGTTATTACCCATCAATTAATTAAGCCATTAGTAAAGCATGCAAAGGGTGGTGCAAAAGCAGCACTTGAAACGCATATTGAAAATGAGCGTTTAGCAATTGAAATGCCACTGCAGGTTGAAAGTGCAACACGTGTTATTTTAGCTAAGTTAAATGCCTTACGCGAAAAAACAGATTTTGGTGTTGTAAATCCACAAGCCGGCGAATTAATGGTCCAGTGGCAAGCACTTGAACTAAAATGGCTGAGTGATGAACGCGTTAAGCTTCTTGACGAAAAATATATTTCAATCACAACTAAGTTAGATGCACACATTGAACAGCTAAAGGCGGTACATGATAAAGAGCAGCAGAAATTAGCGCTACAGCAGCGCCAATTGCTAGCACTTGCAACGCTTGAAGCTTTAACTGAAGAAATTGAAAACGCCTTACAGCTAGGCCTTGAAACACCAGAGCAAATTCAACAAGATTGGCTTGATGCAAAAGTAGCGCAAGCTAAGCAAGCTATTAGCGAAACAGAATTAGCTAATAATGCACAATCTAAACAGGCTGTAAGCAAGTTAGAAAAACTATTTACTCAAGTTGCTAAGTTACCTGAGCTAACAATTGCTATTAAAGAGTACAAACTCGCTTTTGCAGCATTATGCGAAATTAAGCCAGCAGAAGATTTAGCACAATACGATGCAACTCTAACTGAATTTAATAATGGTTTTAAAGCAGCGCGTAGTCATTTAAATATTTTAGATGGTGCACTGCAAAGTACCTTTAAAACGCAGTTAAATGCGCATAAAAAGCAATTTTTATCACCAATGAATGAGCTAGTTAAGCCACTTGAAAAAAACCAAAGCCAAGCAAAACGCAAAGCTCGTGATGTTAAACGCCTAATTGAGGAAGGCCGTTTTAATGTTGCCTTTGGCGTGTTTAAAGGGTTTGAAGAGTTATTTAATACACTCACTGAGCAATATCAACAGCCGCTTATAAATATAAAAGCGGAGCTTGAAGCGCAACTTGCAGATGCTAAAGATTGGCAAAAATACGCAGCAGCACCAAAGCGTGAAGCTTTATTAGAAGAAGTAAGTGCATTAGTAAGTGAAGAGTGTACTGACCCACAACAACGCGCAGAGCAAGTAAAAGTGCTACGCAAGCGTTGGAATGAGTTAGGTCGTTTAGATACAGACGAAGAAAAGCAACAAGGCGTACAGTTTGATGAAAAAATCGAGTTGCTATTTGCACCTTGTCGTAGTTACTTTGCAGAGCAAGAAGTACAACGCGAAGCATCAAAAGCACAACGCGAAAGTATTATTAGCGACATGCACGCGCTTCATTTACAACCTACGGCTGAGGATCACTTTGATTGGAAGCAATATGAAAGCCAATACAATCGTTTAAACAAAGCGTGGCGCAGTGTGGGTAAAGTTGACCCTAAAACATACCGTACACTAAACGAACGTTATAAAAGCGAGCAACAACAAGTACTGGCTTTATTAAACGCATTTCATAAAAGTAATGCTGCACTTAAAAATGAGTTAGTAGAAAAAGCGCAGCAATTATCACAAAGCGATGATTTAGCCGCTGCATGCCAAGAGTTGAAGCAAATGCAGCAGCAATGGCAAACAATTGGTTTTGCAGGTTTAAAAGCTGAAAATGCGTTATGGCAAAAATTTCGTCAATTTAACGATGAAACATTTACTAAACGTAGTAGTGAGTTTGAGCAGCAAAAACTTGACCAAAATGAGTCAGATAAACAAGCAGTTGCAGAACTCGCTGAGCTTGAAGCAGCACTTAGCGATGTAAATCAAAGAGCACAGTTGCACGACCTAGAAACAAAAGTGAAAGGGTACTCGCAATTTAGATCGTTAGCGCCAAAGGTTACTAAGTTGCTAGCAGCTATTGACGATAAACTTGCATTGCTTACAAGCAAATCAGAGCAAGCTAATCTAGATGCGTTAATTACAGCACTTGAAAACAATGAAGCGTTACCAAGTCAGTATCAAGCACCGCTTAAAACAGCATTAAATACAGATCAACTTATTACGCGCATGGAAATACTAGCGAACGTAAGTTCAACCGATAAGTCACTTAGAATGGCAGAACAAGTAGCCATGTTAGATGACAAACATCGTGGCGAACATGCTGATTTAAACTATTATTTAAAACAGTTATTAGCGCTCAGTGCTGGTTCAGTTGAACCTGACACACTAACGCGACTTAAAGCGACACTTGCAGCTTAATACACTAGGGCATGTTGACCTTTCGTGGTTGAATTTGCAGCAGACTGTTTGGTATTTAGGCAAGGCAGAGTCTATGTAGTGTGGTTATTCCCCATAAATAGGCGATAACGCAGTATAAATGCCAAACATGCGCTGCCCTTTGGGTTCTTTCTAGGGACGATTTACTCTTTGTTGCTCGGTTTTTACTTAGCCCGCTAGGTTACAAACCTCACGCCGCGATTAAATCGACCCTAGATTGAACAAATTTCAATCCACAAAGGTCAACACGCCCTAGAACCAGCATAAATGTGCTGGTTACTATTTTAATAAGCCGCTTTAATAGCGGCTTTTTTATGTACCACTAATTTATAAACAAAAGGGTTCTCATGAGAATTTTAGTTATTATTGCAGCGTTATTTTTAACCGCCTGTAATACCACGCAAGGCATATCAGTATATTCATTTACTAACTCTGAGGTTGAGTCTGTACTGGGTAAGCAATTACCAAAGTTAAGTGAAAAAGTAAGCTTAATGGGTTTGCCGGTTCAGTTTGATGTAAACGACTTAAGTGTAAATATTGGGCCTGATAACCGCGACGTTGTTGTTCTTGGTGCAGATTCAAGCGCTGAAATTAATGCATTCGCACTTAAATACCCAGTGCGTTTAAAGCTACAAATTGAAGGTAGCCCATTTTACGACAGTGAGAAAAAAGCGGTGTTTTTACGTAATATTAAATTACTTGATTCGAGTGTTGATGCTGGTGGTTTCAAAGGTAATTTAGGTGCACTTGATAGCCAAGCAATGGATGTTATTAATGCTTTTTTAGCGGTTAACCCTGTTTATACTCTAAATATGGATGACCCTAAAATGATGCTACTTAGTAAGCTTCCACTTGATATGAAAGTGGTTGAAGGTGCAATTAAGCTAGTACCTCGTCTATAAGTAGATCTACCTACTTATAATATACGTATTAATTAGCCTGACTTTCAGGCTAATTAGGTTTTAATATTATGGCGGCTCCTCGTACTGTTCCCACTTCTAGGCTTTCTCGCTTTGCAAAATTAGGCTCACTTGCCACAGGTGTTGCTACCAACATGTTAGTTGATGGCGCTAAGAGCGCGCTAACAGGTAAAGGTTGGGATAATAAAAGCTTACTGCTACAACCTAAAAACATTGAAAAACTAGCTATACAGCTATCTCATTTACGTGGCGCTGCAATGAAGTTGGGGCAATTGCTTTCAATGGATGCCGGTGATTTACTTAGTCCTGAATTGGCTCAGTTACTTGCTTTACTGCGCTCAGACGCGAATTCAATGCCTCATAAGCAGCTTGTTGAAGTGTTAAAAGAGCAATGGGGGGATGAGTGGCTAGCGCGTTTTTCTCATATTGAATTAAGACCTTTTGCAGCGGCTTCTATAGGGCAAGTTCATTTAGCTTACAAGGAGAATGGTGAGCAACTGGCTGTTAAAATTCAATATCCTGGTATTGCAAAAAGTGTAGTAAGTGATGTCGATAACGTTATTTCTTTATTAACGATTTCTCGATTATTGCCAAAAGATCTTAATATTAAACCACTTATTAGTGAGGCTAAAGCGCAGTTATTAGCCGAGGCTGATTATAAGCGGGAGGCTCAGTACTTAATACGTTATAAAAATGCACTAGCAACTAATCCCCACTTTAAAGTGCCTAACGTATATCCAGAGCACAGCACACAACAAATACTTACTATGGAATATATAAAAGCAGAGCCCATTGAGAGCATTACACAGCTACCTGATAGTCAAAAAAGCTTTGTTGCAGAGCAACTTATTGATTTGTTTTTTAAAGAAATGTTTGAATTTAAATTAATTCAAACCGACCCTAACTTTGCCAACTTTCATTATCAGCTTGATACACAAAAAATTGTTTTATTTGATTTTGGTGCAACCCGAGAAATATCAACAGAGCTTAGTTTAGCGTATTTAGCTTTATTTAAAGCGGGTAGTGAAAACAACAGAGAAGGTGTACTTAAAGCGGCTTCACATATTGGTTATTTTAAAAATGACTTGGTTGATGAGTATAAAAACAACGTCATTGATTTATTCTTAATGGCGTGCGAGCCACTAAGAGCAGAAGGGGAATTTGATTTTAAAAACAGCGAACTCGCGCTCAAAATTAAAAATGCAGGGCTTGCTCTTAGTGCACAATCTCAGCAATGGCACACACCGCCCGTTGATGCCCTATTTATTCACCGAAAACTTGCAGGGCTTTATTTAATAGCCGCAAGGCTAGGTGCAAAAATAGATGTGAAAACGCTATTTCAGCACTATTTATAGCGTTTTAATGGGTACGTGAGTGCATTTTAAGTAGTGAGTGCACTTAGTGTATAAAATTGTCATAATGCTCGCGATATTTCGCGAGGTGCATTTATGATAAAACAATTTTTAAACGATCCTAAATTATTACTAAACGCAGTAGGTGAGGGCATATACGGCTTTGACCTGTCGGGTAATGCGGTGTTTGTTAATCCTGCCGCTGAGCGCATGACAGGTTGGCGAGCAGACGAGTTATTAGGTAAAAAAATACACCAATATCATCACCATACTCATGCTGATGGCACACCTTATCCCGCTGATGAATGCCAAATATATTGCACCATGTTTGACGGAAAACGTCGTGAAGTTAAAAATGAAGTTTTTTGGCGTAAAGACGGCAGCTCATTTGCAGTGGAATACACCTCAACACCGGTTTATAAAAATGATGAGTTAATTGGTGCTGTAGCGGTATTTCGCGATATATCACTGCAACAACAAACACAAAATGCTCTGCAAGAGGCACTTGAGCAAGTAAATCATTTAAGTGAGCAGCTAAAAGATGAAAACAACTACTTAATTGCAGAACTTAACGAAGATTGGCAAGACTCCGGGCTAGTTGGGCAAAGCCATATATTTCAAACCATGTTAGATCAAATAAAACTGGTGAGTGAAACCGACAGCACAGTGCTTATACTTGGCGAAAATGGCACGGGTAAAGAATTAGTAGCCCGTAATTTGTATCGACTAAGCAAACGTAGCGAACAAGCCTTTATAAAAGTAAATTGCGCCGCATTTACCTCAAGCTTGCTAGAATCGGAACTTTTTGGCCATGAAAAAGGCGCATTTACAGGTGCCAATGAACGCCGTAAAGGGCGTTTTGAACTAGCTGATAAAGGCACCTTGTTTTTAGATGAAATAGCAGAGCTTCCACTTGAGGCGCAAAGTAAACTACTTAGAGTCCTCCAAGAAGAAGAGTTTGAACGTGTAGGTGGCAGCAATACGCTAAAAGTAAATATTAGAGTAATTGCAGCGACTAATCGGGACCTGTGGGAAATGGTACAAAAAGGCACGTTTAGAATTGATTTGTATTATCGGCTCAATGTATTTCCTATAAAAGTACCCGCCCTTAAAGATCGAAAAGAGGATATTCCTTATTTATGCGCTAATTTAATTGCGCAGCTAAATAAACGACTGGGTAAACATTTAAAGGGGCTAAGTAAAAAAGCAATTACACAACTGCAAGCCTATGATTGGCCAGGCAACATTAGAGAGCTGCAAAATGTACTGGAACGCGAAGCTATTTTATCTAATCAGGCTGTGCTTCAGCTAAGCCAGCCTTTGCAAGCGGGTGGCGAAGTCGTTATTAACCCTTCACTTACGCTTGATGAAGCGCAAAAACAGCATATAACTTCTGTTCTTGCGTTATCGCACTGGCAAATATCGGGCGATAAAGGGGCGGCAGTTAAGTTGGGCTTACCTGAGAGTACACTACGCTCAAAAATGCGAAAGTTGGGAATCACTAAAAAATCGTGATATATCGCGATATGCGCTTTATATCGCGAGCTCGGTTTTTGTTTTTTAAAATAATTTCTTTAATATCAATGAAGTAATTAAAGTTTCAGCTTGGTCTGAAAGTTGCAAATACTTGCTTAATACCCGTCATTATGAAGCAAGTACTATGAAGTTTGATATAAAAGAAGAAGACATGATCATTAAGCCCTATAACACCGAAGGGCCAATTTATATCCGCGAGCAAAAAGGATTTTTTCAGCGCATACGCCGTAATTTAGGTTGGCTGTTAATGCTAACTTTTATTGCAATACCGTGGATTCAATATAACGGTCAACAAGCTGTGCTGCTTGATGTGGCAACGCAAACCTTTACTATTTTTGGTTTAACACTCCTTCCTCAAGATTTTATGATTTTAGCGCTGCTATTTATGGTGGGGGCTTTTGCATTATTTTTTGTAACTAACTGGCTTGGTCGGGTTTGGTGTGGTTATACATGCCCGCAAACAATATGGATGCTCATGTTTTCGTGGGTAGAGCAACGCATAGAAGGCACTCGAAATCAGCGAATTAAATTAGATAAATCACAGTGGACGCTAAGCACTTGGCGAAAAAAAATAACTAAGCACAGTGCGTGGATTGTTATTTCAGTTTTAACTGCCACCTCATTTATGGCATATTTTATTCCGGCAAAAAGTTTGTATATGGAAATGCTTACGTTTGAGTGGTCAGGTATTACGAGCTTTTGGGTGTTTTTATTCGCTTTTTGTACTTATGGCAATGCAGGGTTTTTACGTGAAAAAATGTGCACAATTGCTTGCCCTTATTCTCGTTTTCAAGCTGTTATGTTTGATAAAGATACGTTGCTTGTTACATATGATAACGAGCGAGGTGAAAGCCGAGGACCACGTAAACGCAAAGCTGACCCCAAAGAGCTTAACTTAGGTGACTGTGTAGACTGTAACTTGTGTGTAGAGGTATGCCCTGCAGGAATAGACATTCGAAATGGATTGCAATATGAATGTATAAATTGTGGCTTATGTATTGATGCCTGCGACGATACCATGGAGAAATTTGGTTACGAGAAAGGCTTAATTAAATACGCCAGTGAGAAACAAATGGAAGGTAAAAAAACTAATCCATTTAGGTTAAAGCTAGTAGGGTATGGCGCATTAACGGCTTTGTTAATAATATCTATGTTTGCATGGATGCTGCAACGTACACCAATAGAAGCCTCAGTACTACGCGATAGGAATGCGCTTTATAGAGTGAACTACGAGGGTCTAGTAGAAAACCCTTACACACTTACTATTATTAATAAAACGCAGCAAGCACTGCATTACAGTATTGCCATAGAGGGTTTGCCTGGGGCAACGCTCTCAAGTCCGAAATCTACGCTTGTACAACCGGGTGCGATGAAAAGAGTCCCCGTTACTGTAACAGCCGATGGTTACGATATTGAACGTAAAGTGAGTAAGTTACAATTTGTTGTAACAGCGCAAGAAAACGCCAGCATTACGATAACCAAAGACAGTCAGTTTTACAAAAACTAAGATTGATAAAGCAAGATCAACAATTTTTATATCAGTTGGCCTTGCTTACTTTTTAAGTTGTGAGAAATAAACTGTTTAGCGCTATCTAAATCGGTAAATAGGCACTCACTAAAATTAACGTTTCTTTTTGCGCACTCTAAAATGCGTTTCATTTGATTTATAGCGATAGCTGAAGTGAGTACAAACGCACTACTCAGGCAGTTATTTGCTTTCATTAAATGGCTAATATCTATCATCTCTTTTTCTGCCTCAGGCGTTGCAGCTAAAACATCAAAAGAATCACTAATATAGGCCCAAGGCTGATTGTTGAGTGATTTTATTTTTTCGCATAGTTCAATTTTAAACGCACGAAGAAGCCCTGAGGTGATGTATCCCGCAAAGTGAGCGATAACAACGTTATTTTCAGTGTAAAGGCTTACCTGTCCATATTTGTTTTTAAACCCCAATGTATACTCCTTGAATTTGAGGGAAGGCTAACCTTATACCTTTAAATTCAATAAAACCAGTTCTTTTGGGTTGTTTTTTGTTATCAGATTGTTTCTTTGCCGGGCGGGTACTTAATTTAATGAGTACCCGCTCTTTAATAGTGGTTAATCTTTTGTAGAGGTTGTAATGTAATTTAGCGCGCTAGTTATAACCGCGACTTGTGCCAAAATACATTCTTCATCGGTGGCAGTTGGGCTATCTGGGTACACTTCGGTAGTGGTTACATAGGGTGCATCAGTAAAGCCCATACATAAACCTAGCTCTCGAGCTGCATAGTTAATTACACCAAACTGCTCTTGAGGTACGCCTATTAGCTGGTTATTTTCATCGCTCGGTGCAATATGAGTGACCTTTGCAACGCTTTCTATAATGGTCTTTTGAAATTCCGGCTCAGGCTTTTTGGTATCTGCAACTAAATAAAACCCGTCAGGTATGTTCCAGTTAGTATTTGTAGTGCCTTCACGCGCAGCGAGTGCGGGTCTAAATTCACTGTTATCGCTATTTGTTGTTTCGTGTAAATCAATATGAGCGATTAAGTCAGTACCTAATGATTTTACAAACGCCATAATAGCTGCTGACTCTTGAGCTGGGCTGCCCTCATAAAATGAGCGGTTAGGATCAATAGCATCTGGGTTCCAACGGTTTATTGTTTCATACCCCCAAGGGCTAATGCAGGGCGCAATTATAATATTAAACTGTTCGCAATATTGCATAGCTGATGTTTTAGCAAACCTAAGTGCGCCATGTACGCCACTGGTCTCGTAGCCATGCACACCACCGGTGATTAAAACAGTTGGTTTATTAGTATTAAAGTTAGGCGTTTTTAATATATATAATGGGTAAGTGCCAGCGGCGTAATTAAGCTCGCCGTATTGCTCTATATCTAAGGTGTTTTTAAGGTCATTAATTAGCGTTACGACTTCGTTTTGGTAACTGCGTTTAATGTTTTGGCGTGCTAACCACTGGGCTTTATCGTTGTTATTCCATTTTTTGCCAGGTGTGCCAATAGGGTATGTGCTGTTAGTCATAATAAACCTTTATATCAATTTTTATTAACTCCCCTATAAATAAGGAGGGCAATTACAATTGGTAGAGTTACTTAATAAAGGTGTAGCTTAACGCTGAGTAAATTAGCGTGCAAATTAAAACGTTAATGTCATATTTTTTATAGCGCGCGATTGCTGGGATTTAATATAACTTTGGTTTGCGTATTCACCCGAAATACTACCGAATCGATCGCGTTTTACACTAATCGTTAAATCACACTTTTTACTTTGATCTACTTGCGAGCTGCTAAACATATCTAAACTTTGCAAATCTATTTCAAGGTAAGAAGTGTTAAGCGCAAAAAGTGTTGATTGTAAAAGTGTTTCATTATTATTGTTAGTACAGCTACTGCTCAGTTCTACTTGGCTAGTACTATTAGGATCAGTGCCATCTAACTGGACTGTAAGGGGGCTATGAATATCAAAATTTTGATCGTTACTTGGGGTTAAAATAATAAAATTTAAAGGCAACTCAACGCTCGAATTAGCATTTATGCCATCGTCCCGTTTAAATTTTATATCAAACTGTTGGTTGTCGTCAGTGGCATTTATATATGCTTGGTAATCAACGTCTAAAAAGTCGGTATCTTTTGTAAGTACAATAGCGGTGCTATTAACAACAGCTTGTAATGAGTCGCTATCGCTTAAAACAATGTTAGAGCCATTAGCGTCGCCTGCATTTAGTTCTGCGTTAACACGCGTGCGGTTACCGTCAGAAACCAGTTCAAAACCTGCCCAAATACCTTTTGTTTTTACTAAATCCGACTCTGTTTCTGACGTGCAAGCGCATAGTGCTAAAATTAAAGCCGTTGTGGTAATGCATTTTTTAAGCATGTTAGCTCCTTTAAACCACTAAATTAGGCTGTAAATAATTGTTTAATTAGGGATATACCTAACAATTATATGAAGTATAAGTTTGTATGTGTGCATTGTTACACAACACGCTATCTGTAAATGTTTAAATTTGTTAACGGTTGTAAATAAATTATTAAACGCTAAGTTTTAAAAACTAACTTACTAATTAAATTGTTTGCTAAGTAAGCATCGAATTAGCGCTAAATGTATTATAAAAGAGTATGTTACAATCAGGTAAAGCATATCTTCATATTGAGTATTATGGCGCAGTATATTGCTACCCCAAGTTGGCTAGGCCGTTTTTTTACCCGTATTAAACACGTAACTATTGAGCAAGAAGATCTTGTTGTTCATTTTAGAAGTGCTCCCGCGCGGACATTTTTAATTAAGGACTTTTATAATTACTCAATACTTAAAAACCGTTTATTTAGCGCCAAAATTAATTTGTGCGACAGTAGCAATACATCAATTAGTTTTTTAAACAAAGCACAAGCGAACACTTTAAACACAGCCCTTAACACGCGGTTTTCAGCCCTGCTTGAGCAAAAGGTAAATAACGCAAAGATTTCGCTCAAGCGCTATGCTTTAGATGAGTTTTTACGTGATAGTTCCATAAAAACACTTAATAATGATGTGTTTTTGCTTACCAAGCAGTACGCTAAAAGTACAAGTGTGTGGCAACAACACTTATCGCCAAGTAGTATTAAATTTTTAAATATACTGAGCACCACACCCAATACTCACGATGCAATTGCACAGTTGCGCCATAAATATGAAAAAAAACAACTAACTCTTAAAAATGACTTTTTTAATCAAGTAGAGTCAAATCCATTAACAACAGAGCAGCGCTTAGCAGTAATACGCGATAACGATAAAAATTTAATATTAGCGGCAGCAGGCACAGGTAAAACATCTGTGATGGTAGCAAAGTCTTTAAATTTAATAGCCTGCAATATTGCCAAGCCTGAGCAAATTTTGGTGCTGGCCTATAATAAAACAGCAGCAAATGAGCTTAAAGAGCGTTTTATTAAACGCGCCACGCATGCAAAATTGCATACCAAAGAACCCACTATTTTAACGTTTCATGCGCTTGGGCTTAAATTACTACAAAGTGCTAAAAAGCCAATCGAATTATCAAAATTTGCAACTGACCCAGTTCAATTAAATAGTTGGTTAACTGGGTGGGTAAGTAAAAAAATACAAACCGAACCACAGTTTTTAAAAGCATTTTTAGATTTACTCCATGAGCCGATTGATATATTTAGCTTTAAAGATAATGCACAGTACGAGCGGTACGTACGCGATAACGAATACCGTAGCCTTGCGGGTCATAAAGTAAAAAGTTATCAGGAAGTGCTTATTTCAAACTGGCTGCATTTGAATTGCGTACCGCACAGTTATGAGGTGAATTATCACTTTAGCCAAGGCGCAGAGCTAAGTGGGCAATACCAACCAGACTTTTATATACCTCAATATGATATTTACCTAGAGCACTTTGGCATTGATAGGCAAGGGAATACACGTGCCGATATAGATAGAAAACACTATAACGAGCAAGTTGCATTTAAGCGCAAACTGCATAAACAAAATGGCACCACCTTACTCGAGACCTTTCATTACAACTGGGTAGAAGGAAAGCTAGAGCAAGCCCTCGCAAAGCAATTAAAGCAGCATAATGTTGAATTAACACCTTTAAGTAACGACGAAATATTTCATACTTTAAATAACTCAGGGCAGTTACAGCAAGGCATTGATAAGTACATAAAATGTTTACAAGCTATTCGAGTGGAGCAACTAAGTAATAAGCAAATAGCGCAGCGCATCAAGCAAAGTGGTATTAAAAATTACCAGCAATATGCAAACTTGTTAGTGCAAATTCATGATGCTTATATAAATGAACTAAACGCGCAAAGTGCCATTGATTTTGACGACATGATTATTCAAGCAACAAAGGCGATAGTAAGCGGAGATTTTAATATTGTGTGGAGCCACATTTTAGTTGATGAGTTTCAAGATATATCAAGCGCGCGTATGGCTTTCATAAATGCCATATTAAAACATGGTAACGGAATACGCTTTACTGCGGTTGGTGATGACTGGCAAGCAATTTATCGGTTCTCGGGTGGTAATTTAGCGCTTACTACACGCTTTAATGAATTAGTGGGCAGCTACTCACTTACTATGTTGCAAAAAACATTTAGATATAACAATAGTATTAGTGATGTAGCAGGGCGTTTTGTAATGCAAAACCCTGAGCAATATAAAAAGCAGATCAGCACACATACACAAGTAACCACACCACAAGTTATTTTATTAGACGATTTATACCAAGGTACTAAATCGATAGAAATGAAAGTACAACAGAGCATAAGCACTATTCAAAAAAATGATGCATCAGCGAGCATTGCCATACTTAGTCGATATAGATACATGTTAAATAGCGTGCAGCAGCATTTAAAAGATAAAAAGCATACAAACTCTCTTTATTTTTGGACATTGCATAGTGCCAAAGGGCTTGAAGCCGATTACTGTATTATTATTGGTTTTGAACAAGGTAAATTAGGGTTTCCTAGCGATAATCAAAATAATGTGCTGGTGGAGGCGTTATTACCAGAGCAAGATGAATTCACTCACTCAGAGGAAAGGCGTTTGCTTTATGTAGGTATTACTCGCGCTAAACATAAAGCGTATTTAATTGCAGACCCTTATGCATGCTCAGCGTTTGTAAAAGAATTAGTAAATGACAATTATCCCATTCAAATCGCTTCAACGTTGTTTAATAAGTCGCAACTAAAGCAAAGAGAGTGTAGTACGTGCAGCGACGGTTTAATAGTGCCAAAAACGGGTCAATATGGTGATTATTATAGTTGTACTAATACGCAAATTTGCGAAACTAAATTACGAGTGTGTAAAAGCTGTAGTGGCCCATCGATTGATAAAAACACGTACTCACAATGTGTGAATACAGAGTGTAAAATGCAGCACCCAATTTGTGAAAAGTGTGGTCGCGAAATGCGTAAACGCAAATCTAAGCACGGTGAATTTTTAGGGTGCAGTGGTTTCGCTCTTAAAGAAGATAACTGTAAAAACACTCGAAAAATGATTGTTTAACGGCTAACAGGTAGGTTTACACTTGTCTATTTTATAGAACTATGTAAATAGAAATTACATTCATTAGATTGATTTTAACAAGCTATCAATGTCTAATAGAAGAATGAGCTTTAACTGTTGTTTATTATGCATTTTTTCAATAGATTCTTTTTATTAAATGACCATTATTCAGCCCCTGGTCAGGTTGCTAATTGGCGAATAAGTGCACTGCGCATTATTCTATCATTAGTAATGGTGTTATGTTTTGCTGTGGCGTGCCACACGTACACAAGCGCTATTGAATTTAACTTAATTTATATTGTTGTATTAACAAGCAGTTTTCTTGCTACTGCATGTGGTTTACTTATAGCAAGTAAGCGTTTTTATCACTTTAGCGCTCATGCACTTTTAATAGCCATTGTAGCTGCTAGCGTGTCAATGAACTTATTTTTAACAGACCTAGAGCTTGCTAAAGTGGGCTCTATGTATATGTATTCCTGCCCGATAATAGCACTTATGCTACTTGGTTATAGAACAGCCCTTGCTTATGGCGTATTAAATATTGCGCCGTTTTATATGATCATCAATAACGTTGATGTCTCGGGTTTAACCGGCATAGCTCAACAACTTCCCGACGCTGACTTATACATTACAGGGCTTATATTTTTATTTTTTAACATTTGTATTCCCCTTGCTGTGGCGCGCACAATTGTGGCTGCTAAGCGTTTAAACAAAACAATGATAAGCGCTAATACACACCTTAAAGATAAAAATGAGCTTTATCGAAGCCTGTTCACCGAATCAAATAAAGCTAAAATTATTGTTGACGAAAATCTTGTCATTACTGATTTTAATCAACATGCTATTGATATGTTTGGTATAAAAAAAGAATTAAAAGAAGGAAGCGTTAATCTTTCTCATTTATTTCCGGCCTTAGTTTTTGACGACTCTAATGCTCAAAATAAAATTGTGAAGTACAAAAAAAGTTATTTTAAAGCCAGTTATCAGCAAATAACAATGAGTACAAACTACCGTGTATATGACTTTTACGATTGCACGCAAGAGCAGCTCATTAAACAAAATTTATCGATGATGGAACAAGAAAATAAACGTTTACGCTTTAGAGACTCGCAAACAAAACTACCTAATAGAGAATGGTTTGAGCTGCAATGCGACAGATTAACAAGCAAATACCAAAAAGGTTTTTATATCGTTGTTGCGCAAAGTGCAAATAGTGAATACTTAAATTTGAAGCTCACTAAAGCCGACTCTCAAGCATTACTTATTAACGCGTACAAGCGTTTAAAAGCGATGCCAGATGGGCCGCTGTTGTGTGCTCATATAGGAGTAGGAAAGCTTGCTTTTATAATTGGCGCAAACTCGCAAAACGAGCTAGAAGATAAGCTATTAATGCAAATAAAAAATACATTAGATAAAACATATAATGTATTTGGTACTAAGTGTCAGCAATCATTTTTATTTGGTTTTGCAAAGTATCCTGATCATGGAAAAAACAGCGCAACAGAACTTAGCAATGCATGCGAAGCACTTAAACTAGCAAATTGTAATATGGCCCTTAGTGGTTATAACGAAAAACAATCACAAGCTTTTATCGAAAAATACGAAATTTCAATGTTATTAGATGAAGCGCTTCTGCAGGGCGATTTGTCGGTGCACTATCAACCTAAAGTAGATGCAACGGGTCAATGTATAGGGCTTGAAGCCTTAGCGCGTTGGAACAGTCCAATACTGGGTAATGTGTCGCCAGTGGTATTTATTCCTATTGCCGAAGAATACAGAATGGTCAGTAGGTTAACCGATCTGATTATTCAAAAGGTGTGCGCTCAAATTGCCGATTGGACTAAGGCGGGTTTACCTAGTGTGCCGGTGGCAATAAATATATCTCTAATTGATTTTAGCCAAACCGATTTTATGTCAAAACTGGTTAAATACCTTGCCGACTTTAACGTAAAGCCACCTCAAATAGAGTTAGAACTGACTGAAACTTCTCTTGAGGCAAACCAAGCGCATTCGCTAAAGCTTATGCAAACGCTGCAATCGTGGGGTTTTACTATTTCGGTCGATGATTTTGGGGTGGGTTATTCTAATATTGCACGCCTTGCCGATTACCCTATTAACAAGCTCAAGTTAGATCGCTCATTAATAAGCCAAGTAACGAGCTCTACGCGTCAAAAAAGTTTAGTTAAAGCGGTGCACGTTATGTGTGAAGAGCTTGATATTAAGTGTGTAGCCGAAGGAGTAGAAACCCAAGAGCAAGTAGCAATAATGACGCAAATGGGGTGTAAAGAGTTTCAGGGCTTTTACTTTGCGAAACCAATGCCAGCCGAAAATTTTGCAGAACATGTTAGTCGCCATGGCTTAGTGTTTAACCCTAAAGAGATGACGGCTCAACTTTAAATGTATTTAGTGGGCACTATATAGAACATATACACCTAAGGTATGTATGTTCTATAAAACTAGCTGGGTTTTATTACCTAATTACAGAGCTGTTGGGCGTTTATGGTTATTTCGCACTGGTGAATAGCCTCAGCTCCCCAATGCTGTATATCTGATTGAGCAGTGCAGCCTGCATCTTCAATTAAAGCAGTATTGGCATCACATAAGAGTAGCACTGCGTTATCATCTTGTATGTTCACGATAAGCGTGTATTCCCCAAAGGGTGCAAGTTTGCTTAAATCGTTATTAACAGCAGCTTTTAATAACTCATCAGTTGTAGAGTAGGGTGTTTCACTAAATTTTAATGTGCCATCAACGGCTGTAGCAATATCTTTTAATTGCGAGGCTAAGTCGGCCATCGCTTCTGGATTGTTATTTTTTGAAGTGTAGCAACCGCTAAGTAATACTATGAGGCTTATACAAAGTAAGTGTTTCATTTTATTTGCTCCATACCGTCATCCTGTTGTGTTCATCGTAGCCTGTATCTAGGTTCCAATTTTTAATTGCACTGTAATCAGTATCTAAAAATACGGCATTGGCAATAATGGTTATGTAGTGCTGAATATTGCTAACGGCAAAGTCAAAAATATCGTTGTAATGCATAGGCTCGTGCGGCGTTTTTAGTTGTTCAATAAAAGTGGAGTCTACTTCGTTTGGGCGAGGATAAAACAAACCTAAATCAGCAGCAACATGGCGTGCACAGGCAAATAATCGATAGCTTTCTTCAACATTATTTACTACAAGCTGAAAACCGTTATGCCATGAATTAAAGTTAGGAGCGTGTTGTGCAGCGTAGCTTGGGTGAACCGTTAATAAAGCATGTTGCCAAATTTTTGCAATATCGGTATCAAAATTATCGTCTTTGTTAGTACAAGATCCAATATTTTGTTGCACGCGGTCAGCATAACCTAACTCACCTAAATTTAAACGCTGCCAAATAAATGCATCTTGGTTCATTTCGCAGGTACGGTGCGCCGTTTGATTTTGCTCATACGGGCCTACTTTTAATTCAACAACCGGATGCACTGTTATATCCGCAGCAACATGGGCCATATAACCGCATAACCAAGCAAAACACTTTTCAAATGCTTCACTTTCAAGTGTTTTGCAGTATTCAATCATGGCTTTAAGTAAATCGCCTGTGTGCTCATAGTGCATTAGGTCGGCCCACGCATTTTGGCTAGGCTGCGCTACTGCTAAGTAAGGATAATCGGGGGCTACACAGCCTAGTTCAAGGTATGCTTGGCGTTGGCTCAAAATAAGTTTTGCCTTTTTAGGCATATCCATTTTAGCGAGTGATTTGGTTTGCGTTGCAATATTAACGGCTGTGATGTGCGCAAAAGCACCTGGCATTGTCATATCCTTATGATTTATTAATAGGGGGACAGATTAACATTGAGAGGGGGTTAAATAAAGCCAAGTGAAGTGCTTGTGAGTGTTTAAAAGGGACTAAATTAACTGTTCAATTAGTTGTCCATCTTCGTACAGCTTAGCATATTGGCGTTTATGTTCTTCAAACAGATAGGCGCGTAATTGCTCTTGTCCGCTATGAATCTGAGTGATTTTTGCTGCAATCCCTAGGCTACTTTGCCTAACGGGTTCTACATCTATCGATATGCTTTCTTTGTTGGGTAAGGTAAAGCTCATGTGCTGTAATTTTTTTAAGCTCTCTCCACTTTTTAATGGTTTTAAAAATATTCCAGTACTGGAAATCGATTCAATATTAAAACCTTGGCTTTTAATATTTAGCTCACTCCAGCGCCAACTACGTTGAGTGCCCTTTGTATCAATTACTTCTGGTGCGCTTAAAGTGGGGTTAATTACACCTAACTCATCAATTTTTAATTGCAAGGGAAACCAAAGTTGGTAATTAGCAACTTCAGCAAGCAAAGTTAGATTAGCGTGGGTAAAAAGGTGAGCAATACTCGCGGGTATAGAGCTTTTCATTGTAAGCATATGATCGCGAGGGGAACGTTGTTTTGTATTTGGTTTGAATAACTCAGCTAAAAAATTTACCTCTTCATTAGAAAAGTCCATATTTCACCCTAGTTACATAAAACAATGCACCACCGTAATTTAAACAATGAATTTGATCAATAAATGCTCTGTTTAAATTTGTTTAGTTAATATTTACAAGGGCAAGTATGTAAGCTAAACAATTTATTTAAATGAAGTGCTTAACGCTATCGCTTTTCAGGGGCTTGAATTATTTAACATTTATAAAAATATATTTAGGCTCAAGTGGCTAGCTGTTAAACTACAACATATTAGTTTTATAATTTATATTAGAGTTTACATTATGATATGTGCATTTTTACGTGATCAACAGCCAAAGTTACTAGGTATGTTAGTGGCATTGTTTGGTGTTGGATATTCAATAAATGCAGTGGCTCAAGAGCAAAACCAAACTTTAATTTTAGTGGGGTCAGAGCTTACTACCTGTACTAGCGCAAAGCTTAACAATTGCCAAAAAGAGACTACTATTGATGGTAAGTCACATAATTTATATGCTGTTAGCAACGCTCAAATAAAAAACATCACGCAGCACTGGCCTAATAATAACGTTGAGGCAAAAACGGCTGTATTAAAAACACTTAAAACCTTGCTAGGTAAATCGTCAAATAGCGTATCTAAAACAGATTTATTATGGCTATGGCGCGATATAAATAACCAGCAATTAGAAAGCCTGACTCAGCAAGAATACAACTTTGTATTTGATATGCTAGAAGTGCCGCTACTTGATAAAAGCGGTGAGCGCTTAAAAGAGCAAGTAAATACCGATTTTAATATTGAGGTCGCGACTAATAGTATTTTACAATTTGTGTCGGGCAGTTTAAAAGTTAATAACGCAAAACCCACCATGCTTGCTATTACGGCATCGAGCCGCGACCCTTATGAGTCGGCAGATGTAGCGCAGAGTCTTTTAGCACAATCAAATATAAACACTCAATGGTTAGCACTAACGCCAGCATTTGCTAAAGCGATTACGAGTAACTCGTGCGATGAATTACCCGCTCTCAGAAATACATTAATGAATGTGTATAACCGGGAAGCAATTTATCCAGAGTACACAAAGGCCGAATACGCTTTATGCAAAAGTGGCACTAATGCACTTGTATCACTTATTAAAAATAGTACCGGTGTGATGTTTAATAGCGGTAATGCAGCATTAACTCACAAGGTATTATTTGATCAAAACAATAATCCATACCCGTGGACGCAAGCATTGCAAACTCGCCCAGTAATTGTAGGTGAAGGAGCGGGCGCAGCAATCCAAAGTAAAGTGACGGGCATGCTTACAAATACGACAAGCCTTGAGGCACTTCGTAAAGGTGAAAATAACACTAATGCTGGTGGACTTGGCAGCTTTAATTTTGGTGTACTAGATACTCAATTTAGCGAACAAAACCGTACATTTAGGCTCGCAGCAGCGTTAAATAAAAACGAAGTAAAAAATACTAAAACAGAGATTCAACATGGTTTTGGTATTGATGAAAATACGGCTTTGGTTGTTATTAAATCATCAGAAGGTAGTTTAATAACCGTAATAGGCAAAAGTGGTGTAGTGCATTTAGCTAACCAAGGTAAAGCACAACCTGAGAGTAAGAGCTATAGCTACTCGTATTGGCCTACAAGCAGTGTAATTGAAATTACCAATAACACGTTTACTCTAAGCGCACGCACAATAGATGAAGCGTTACCCGCTATAAAAATACCTCCACTGCCAGTGCAGCGTTTTAGCTCAATTTTAACAAATTCAAAACTGCGCTCACTTACTCAAGCGATGTGCCTAAGCCAAGAGCAAAGTGCGGTAGCCCAACAAGATGAGTTTATAATTAGCCTTACTGCAACGAGTGACACACAGTATCATCGCGTTAATGCAAAAGAGTTTGGTTGTGCGCTAAGCAATTTAGAGTTAGCTATAAAGTCGATTTAGTTACTAACCTGAGCCAAGGGTTTAAGTTTTTGGCTCTTCTCTATAAAATAGCCACCATAATGATTTAAAAGCCTAGCCAAGGCCTTACTAAAAGAGTTTTAAAATGAATAATGAAAATGACGTAATTGATACTTTAGCCGAATTAGAAAGCTTTTTAATAGATGTCGAAAACGGTGGTTTTGGACTTAAAGGTGTTGCCGGTGTTGGCATGGCTACTAATAACAAAGATGGCAGCCGTTTTGTTGCTGTGTTTGACGATAATCAAAAGCTACTTTTAGCACGCATGATTACAGAAGACGTATTCCAAACAGGGCAAGACATGGTACGAAATGGTGTAGGGCGCAAGCACTAATATTAACTTTACTGAATAACGCCACTGTAAAATGCGTTATTCAGTAAGTATTTATAAAATCAAAATATTGAAATTAAAAGTACATTTCCCAATCTAGTTGGCACCATGGGTGCTCGTCATCAGCTAATATACTTTGTAATGTAGCAGCCGTATCATTTATTTTTTCAAATAAATCATGGCTAAAATTAAAGTCGGGGTTTGGCTCGCTGTACGTTTCTTGAGTTGTAATCTTTTGCCATATGCACCGACCAACTACATAACTAGTTGCATATTCTTGCCAGCTAATAAATAAGGTTTGTGCCAGTTTTCCAATAGGCTTAAGGTAATGCCATGCTTCTTGTTCGGTTAAAAAATTAACGCTAACACCACAACGACATAAAAAAGCATAGCGGCCAATATCAAAAGCTCTAATACCACAACGAGCCAGTGAGAATTTATGTATTCCTGCCCAGTCCGACATAATACCTATAGGCGTATTTTGATAGGCAGTAGATTTATTCTCAATGTAGTATCTTGCTAATAAATCATTTCTGGTGAGTTCAGCCATACAACTCATGAAAACTTGGCTATTTGATGTGTTATAAAAAACATTTAAAGTTTCAATTAATTCTTCTTTTGTTGTAACGCCATAAGCATTATCTAAAATACTTAAATTACCGTTAACAACTGACTCATCAGTGTAGTTTTTATTGTGATGCTTTAAGGTATTCAATGAATAGCCATTTTGCATTGAAAGGTGCCCTGAGAGGCTAATAAGCCATAATTTTTGCTCTGAACTTAAAGCCGCATCATCCGTAATTACACAAGGTACTTCACTTTGATTGTGCATCTACAATCTCCTTTGTTGTTTGCAGTTTTAGGCATATCTCATTGTAATTAGGATGCATTGGTTGTCCATGTTCAACGAGCTTTTCACAACACTCCACTGCAAATTCAAGTGAGTATATCCCAAGCCTCTGATGTCCGTATTTATCTGCGGCTAATATTAATATGGGTATTGCTGCATCATATTGATCTAAGGCAGCTAGCGATCGCCCTTTGTAATAGTAGGTTTGTGGTAAATTAGAAAACTCGTTAATCGTGATGTTTGCGAGCTTAATACAGGTATCAAAATCATCTATATCAAAAGCTATGTGAATAAACTTTAAGCTCCAACTTGGTTGGTGTGTGATTTTTGGCATAGCTTGCTTAATAGCATAAATAGCGGCTTGTTTTATTTGCTTCACAATCGCTTTATCTTCGAAGTTTGCCAATTTAGCCATTAACGCATGTAGCATTGCCCAAGCATATTGCTGTTTATAGTCTAAATCAGGATAGAGGGTGTAACCCATGGGTTTATTGGGTTTTCCATCATGCTCAGTCGCTGGAAGATCTAATGTTTTGAGTTCTAATTGTGAGTATATATTCTCTTGTACAGAGCCTAGCACGCGAGGGGTTTTATAAAACTTGTTAGGAGATGGTTGTATTTTTTTTGCGATAGTTTCCATTATCAAATTGAAATCAATTGAGTCTGGGCAATATATAAATAAATCAACCAGTAGTGGCCAAGGATCTATCTGTTTTTGTAAATGTAGATTCATAAAGGCGATAAAAACGTCAAATGCTTCATCTAAGCGTTCTAGCTTAGCAAGGCATAAAGCCTGTAAATAATTGCAATCAGCTTGAAAAATTAGAGGGTATGTTTGAGTCGTTATTAAGGCATCTTGGTAGCGACCATTTTCAAATTGTAACGTCGCTATTTTAAGAGCGTTACTTTCCTCATTTTTTTTAAGATCTTTTATGTAGTATCGACGGGCGATAATCAAAGCAGAGCGAAGGTCTATATCCTCAGGGCTAGTATAAAAATAAGAGTTTAAATACGTATATGCTTTTTCATAATTTTTAAGGTGCAAATAACACAGACCAATCTCTTTAGTCATATTCATCGCATAAAAACTTTTCATAAGTTCTCGCTGCGCAAGATAAATAGTGAGTGCTATATCATAGTTTTTAAGCTTAAATTCTGCGTGTGCTTGTAAATCTCGCAGCTGATCTATGCTTGCATCTGTAGGCTCTGGCAATGAGGCAAGTAACTTACTAATTTCTGTATATGCACCCAATGTCCATAAATAGTTAGCAACATAAAGATAAAGTGACTCGTCATTATAAAATACCAAATTAATTCGCTGCATAAGCGTAATTAGCTGCTCAGCTGTAAGCTTAGAATATATACATTGCTCTTCTATTAAGTTACGTAACTGAAGATGCTGCTGCAGTTGTTCAAAGCTAATATTGTGATCAATGTTAGATAGGGCATCGATTCGCAGTGGTAGGCTCTGAATATAATGATGCAGTGCAATAGCAAGTTCACGGTAGTGATTATTTTTATTGGTTACTAACTCACTAGAGATTTTCATACTCTCATCTAAAAATTTAAATACCGTGGCAGATAAAAAGTAATTCTCTGAAAAGAAATCAATTAAAGTAAATGAGACTTGCTGACTTTGATCGACATCCCAAAATAATGGCGACGAAAATAATAACTTCCATTGTTCAACATCGCTGCGAGATAACACATTACAATATAATTCATTGAGTGCTGCTTGCAGCTCTGAAATAGAGCGAACACAATTTAACTCGATAGGTTGAGGCTTAACTATTTCAACTTCTGTAGGTGCGGGAGAGGGCTCTTCTTCATCAAAAAATGACTCGTCAACAACGCCTTTTTTTTCGTGCTCATCTTCAAATACTTGATTGGGTGCTGTGTCTTCATTTTTAGCAGGTCGTTTAGCCTCTTTAATAGCTAACTCATATGCTTTTCGTAAATCTTTAAACTCTTCGGGAAACTCTGTTGGCGATGTTTTTTTTAGAATCTCTGTATAAGCGAGTTTAATAAGGCGTTTATCTGTTGTGGCTTCAATGCCTAATATTTTCCAATGGTTCATTACTTCACTCTTTATTTAATGCATGTAATTTTTTAACTGAAACTATTTTTTATTAGTTAACTTTAATAACTAACTTTAATAGCTAATTTTAATAACTAAGATAGCGCTTTATATTTTCGATCATACGCTCTATTTTGTGGTTATCGTGTGTTTCTAACACTTCCATAAATTGACCAATCGCCTCGCCAATCTCTCGCCTTTTATCGCCTAGATTTTCTTGGAATAAACGCTCTAGCTTTGCTTTAAATGCAGTATTTACAAGTTTGTCTTTAGGCAAAACCTTAAGTGCGTTAAGTCGTGAAAAACGTTCACGTAACTCACTTTCACTTAAGCTTTCTTCATTTTCGCCTAGATAAGTGCGGTATTTTTTGTCACTTGCAACATTAGTTACTTCAACTTCAAGTACACCATTAAGATCGTAGGTATATGTTAAATATAACTCTTGTATTATATTTAACGGCTCAAGATTTATTTCTAAATCGCCTAAAAACACATTATCTTTAGGGAGATAATGTTCACCCTGATAAATTTTAATGAGTACTTTTTCTTGTTCAGGGTGAGCTGAATAAACAGAACGAGTTTCGCTGACAGGAATCGTCGCGTTACGTTCTATAATAGGCAAAAACTCAGACTGACCATGTTTGTTGTTTACCTCCACGCCTAAAGTGAATGGGCAAACATCAGTCATTATTACGTCTTTCAATTCTTTAGCACGTGCGCTCATACCTGCCTGAATTGCAGCACCAGTAGCGATAGCATGGTCAGGGTTATATTGAGTTTGCGGTATGCGTGAAAACACACGGCTAATTTGCTGTTGAAAAATAGGCATACGCGTAGCGCCGCCAACAAGAATAAGTCCATCAACGTCTTCAAGTGTTAAGTCAGCGTCAGACATCGCACGGTTAATAGGAAACTTAATTCGCTCAATTAACTCGCTACACAATGTACGATAATCTTCCAGAGTGAGGGTATATGAATACGTTTTTTCTTTATATTCAAAATTAAAGCTGGCTGTTGACTCGTTAGTTAATTGGCACTTTAAACGCTCGCACAACGACCAAATATTACGTAGTTCACTATCTGAGAAAAAACCTTTGTACAAATCGTTTTTCTTATAAAGATCTTCTTCAATAACGTTCGTAAAGTCGTTACCGCCTAAGTAGTTATCACCCGATGAGGCGTGTATTTCAAATATGTCGTTAAATACCTCAATAACCGACACATCAAATGTACCGCCACCAAGGTCCAGTACTAAGTAAGTTTGCTCACAGTCTTTATTATCGAGCCCATAAGCGAGTGCTGCGGCTGTGGGTTCATTAAGTAATCGCTCAACTTTAAGGCCTGCAAGTAAAGCCGCTTGTTGCGTTGCTTGGCGTTGTTTATTGTTAAAATAGGCAGGTACCGAAATAACGGCTTCAGTAATAGGCTCTTGTAAATAATGTTCGGCTTGCTCTTTAAGGCTTTTTAATAAAATGGCTGATAGTTCAGTTGCGCTATACTCTTGCTCGCCCAATGAAAAGGTTTTATCAGTGCCCATAAAACGTTTAAATTCACAAATTGTGTGTGCGGGGTGGGTTGCTAATCGATCCCTAGCTGCTTGGCCTACAAGAATATAATTGTCTTCCGACAAGCCAACAATTGAAGGAACGAGCACATTACCCTCCATATCTGGAATTAACTTAACCGCGTTATCTTGCCATATTCCCACTACGCTATGAGTTGTACCGAGATCTATCCCTATTTTCATTTTATTTCCCTTACTGAATGACTTAAATCATCGCTATGCTAAGTTACTTAATACAGAGCCTTAAATTCAATTTAGTTTTGCATCGACGTAATTATACAGTTTAATTAAAAACCTATTATTAATATCTGATTGAAAATTATACGCTTAACTTTATTTTATTAAAATAGGTAGCGGTTCTTGATGAGAGCAAAGAGGTCTTTAAAAGAATACATATTGGAGAGGTGCAAGCAGATTAGTATTAAGGTTGATAACAAAAAAATATGGATCTAGATATAGAGTATTATCGAATTGCTGGAAGTAAAGTTTACTGATGGTTAGGTTTAGATTAACGAAGATTGTTATTTTTAAAGGAATTAATTGGTCGGTATGGAGAGATTTGAACTCTCGACCCCTGCCACCCCATGACGGTTTTAGCTGTTGTATTTAAAGTTAAATTCAATCTTAAACCCTTGTTTATAATTGATTTTAGCTTCTCGTGATTTCAGCAAGTTTCTAAAAATCAAGTTACACTGGCTACACATTGGCTACACGCTCGGGTTCAATATTGCAGATTTAACTTCAATAACACAAGCTAAACTATCGACATTTAAAAAAAGTGCAAAACCGCGACAACAGTTAGGATGCGACAAAATTTCAGGGTTTTTCTATCTTAAGCTTTCTCAGGGTGGCGCATGGCGATTGCGTTACACCGACTTACTTGGAAAGCGAAGAACAGCCACAATAGCAGACGCGAACATAAAACCAAGCCAAGCGGCAGCGGAGGCTATTTCATGGAAGGCTAAATTAAGAGAGGGCATCGATCCGCTTTCATACAAAGAAGGCTTAGCGCAATCACAACGCGAAGAAGAACAGCTAAAAGCAGCCAATGTATATTTAAAAGTAGGTGAGTTTTTTGAGGCAATCTATACCCCGCATAAATTAGATAACTACCGGTATGGCGCAGGTACATTAAAAGTAATTAAACATAATTTTGATCACTTGTTTAACCGTGAAATGGATAAGCTAAATAGCGCTGATATTTTACAGTGGTATAACAAACGCAGGGCTAAAGGCATAAAGCGCTCTACCTTAGTTCGCGATTTTGGCGCGTTCAAAGCTATGCTTAATTATGCTGCTCAACCATTAAAAGGTGTAAGTGAGCCTATTCTTAAAGTTAATCCAATTAAAAGCATTACTTTGCCAGCTTTAACCATTAAAGAGCAAGATGAGCTAGAGGCGCATAATGAGAAGCTAAGCCACCAGCGCGATATATTCAGCCAAGAGGTTAAACAGCAAATAAACACAGGTTTAGCTCTTTACACTGAAAAGTTAAAACGTCAGAGGCGCTCAAGCATAGCCCACGGCAAAAGCCACCTTATTAATTTAGATAACTTAACTTACCCACACTGGTTTATTCCTTTTTGCCATATTGCACGTTTAACGGGTATGCGCCCATCTGACATATACGCTTTAAAATGGGAAAACTTACTGTTTAATCAATTCAACGACCAAACCACACTTATTTTCACACCTAGTAAAACTAAAAAAGCAGAGAACAGCCGAAAGATTAAATTTCCTGTTACTGGAGAGTTAAAGCATGTATTCGATAGCTGGGCAGCACAACAAGAACAGGCTAAACATGGCTTAATATTCAAATCAGAACGCACTAACAAAACTTTAGAGCGTAAAGCCCATTTAAGGCATTGGAAACAAGTTAAAACACTAGGTGGAGTGTTAGAGGGATTAGATTTTTATTCGTTCCGCCATAACTTTATATCTGGGCTGGTGGCGCGAGGTGTGCCAGTTTTAACAATTGCGGGCTTAGTTGGTCATAAAGATGGTTCGATGATAGCGGCTAATTATTTGAGACATGATGAAAGCAACTTAACAAAAGCTTTAACTTTACTTGAAAGCAATTGGTCAACTCCGGAGGAATATAGAAATGTTAAAAAGAGCAATTGAGATTAATAGAACCAATACCTTAACAGCCACAGATTTACTTAAAGAAATAAATATCAATTTGGAAAAGCTAATATCAGTTGATCAAAAAGTTGAGTATCAATCATATATGACTGGCCACAAAAGAAAGCCAAATAAATATGAAGGTGTGATAAAGAGGCACAAGGTACATTTCGAAAGGCTCGAGTTAAGGAACTATGTAGATACTATAGATTCATTTGAATATAACTGGTTACAACTAGCTGCTGAATTTGAGGCAGTTTTACTATCATCAGATTTACCTGTAATTATTCGTCAACCATATATTGACGATGCAAAGTATAAAGGCTCTGTTTCGGATAATGAGTGGGCTAATTTAGTACACAGTGATAAGCATAATATTTATATGGATTTGATTGCATGCTTAGTGAGCGAGTTTCCTAACAATCATAAAGCATACACTGCGGCGGAAGGCTTGAAGGAGTTAGAGCATGCCCTAGAGTGTCATAAGAACGGGCATTTTTCCGGTGCTTGTATAAATATTATGAGGGCTGCTATTCATTTGAAAAACTTAGAGCGACAAAAATTTGAAGCTTACGAGCAATCTGGTAGAGCGCAACAGGACTCAGGGCGAGCTGTTGGAAGTAATAAGCGAAATTCACCTTACGAGTTTTTTTTTCCTAGGTTACAACAAATTTCTACAGAGGTTAGAAAAAGCCACCCCATTAAAACAAAAGCAGATTGTTATGGGTTGATTGCTGAGAAAGCCAATAAGGAATTTAAAGAAAAACTTAATAATGAAAATCTTGCTAAATTTACAAACAAGCAAATAAAAGAGTGGGTAAGATCTAAAAAGTTTATTTTAGAAAGCAGAGTGAGAAAGTAGGGGGAACAGGCCTCTTCTCCACCTTTTTTAATCATAAGATTATTTCAACAAGCAACCATGAGGTAAAACGAAATGTCTTTAAACAACTCAAACCTACGATTACAACAAGCTGCTGAGTACCTTGGGATCAGCAAGGTTTCACTTTATCGCCTCGGGGAAAATGATCCAACCTTCCCTCGAAAAATTCATATTACTAGCCGCTGCTGTATTTATCGCAAAGCAGATTTAGACGCATGGCTTGAAAGTAAGGAGGCGTAATCATGTTTACCATCAATGACTTTGATCAATGTTATATCCCTAAGCCAAATAGTCAAGCTTACAAATTACTTTTATTGCTTTTAGAAAACAATGAAGTTTTAGAGTGTGAGTTAACTCGAATTTTTAATGGTCGACAACGTAGCCCATTGCAAAGCTTGGGAGGGGGTACTTATTGCTGGAACATCATTAACCATACGAATGATAAAGGCGTTATTTTTGCGCGTAGCTTAGACCCAAGACATAAATCGGGTTCAAAGCTTGATGATGCTAAAGCAAGGGCAGAGAGAAAAAGCGAGTATAAACAAGATTCACATAAGCTGGCTAAACAAGGTCGAATTAGGGAGTCTACAGCCTTTCTTGAATCTATCAAAGCGAAGTCAGAGCTTGCCGATCTAGTGAGTGATGCTGCAAACGATGATTACTACAATCAACAAACCGAAAATGAAAAAGCCACTACAGCGCCAACTGTAACGGCCTCTAGTTCAAATACTGGTGATGAAGGTTCACAAACTAACCACCAGCCAAAAAAGGAGTCAAAATAATGAGCCCTTTTAAAAGTTACAAACAAATAAAGTTTGCGGTTGATAAGTTACTCAACTCAGAGGTAAGTGTAAAGCTTAGTGATATTTTAATTCTATTATTATATTTAATTTTTCAAATAGTGGTATTAGTGGCTTTGACTATCACTTTGATTAAATCGGGGGCTTTATGATTGAGCATAAAAAAGCCCTCGGCAAAGGGCTGATTACAAAACTATGTTGTGGCCTCTATTATACCAATAAACTTAAAACATTGTTGAGCGTTAGCGCCAACATAAACATGTTGCTTGTAAGTATTATTTTTAATAAAGGGCTTAAACATGCTTAAATTTTTACATGGCAAAAGTCACAATGTTACCGCTGATTTTACTTATATAAATTGGCATGAGCTAACACTCAAAATTGAAAGCCCTCAAAACTTAGGCGCAATAACACCCAAAGAAGCTAAAGCTAAATCGGCAGTTATAGCGGCTACAGATGCGCCCAATAAAACAAAAGAGTCTATTCTCTTACATGATAAGTTTACGCTACTTAGGCTTGATTTAGACGATACTAACCTAGAGTTAACGACTATTGCCGACATGCTAGAAAGTATGTGTATTGAGTCATACATAATCCATACAACAGCAAGCCACCAGCAACAGACCACAACAAATCGGTATAGAGTTTATATAGAACTAGCAGCTTCTATTACTTATGAGGTGTGGGCGGCAATGGAAAGCTATTTAAGCTATGTGTTCATGGCAGATGATTGCGCCAAACGCCCGCAGCAAATAATGTATTTACCTGTCCGCTTAAAAGGCGATAGTTACCAATTTAAAATTGCAGCAGGTAGGGCGCTTGATGTTGAAAACTCTCAGCTTTACAAAGACGCACAAGTTTTTGAAGCAGAGCAAAACCAGGAATTAGAAAAGGCTACTAGCCTACCCGTTAAGCTAAGTTATCAAACTCAGTTAATAGGTAAGCAGGTATCTATTATTGATGCTGTTAACAGCGCTTACTCATGGCATGAGTTACTTATTCAATACGGTTACAAAGCACAAGGTAAGGCGTATTTACCACCAGAGTCCACCAGCAAACAGGCAGGTGTTTACATACTAACAAGTAATACAGATGGAAAAGAGCGGTACTATTCGCACCATGAAAATGACCCCTGCGCTAATGGCTTATGTATAGATAAGTTTGATTTTATGGTGATACGTTCCTATCAAGGCGATTATAAACGAGCGTTAAAGCTGGTGGCTGAAACTTACTTTTCTGAGTTGCACAAACACAACCTAAAAGAGTACAAAATTCATAAGCAAAACCAACGCACTCATACGTTATTTATGGGGGCTAAATTATGAGTATAGCTATACCAGCCCCGCATAAAAGCTACGAAATAGAGTTACCTCAAAATACTGTATTAGATAAGCCACGTTTTACAGATTTAAAGGAGGACAGTAAAGGCAATGTAAGAGTATTAAACACTAATCAAAACCTTGCTGACTTAGCTAATTTTTGTAGCCTAGATTTTAGGCTTAACATGATGACTTTTAATAACGAGGTGTGCGATATGTTCGGCAATTTAATAGCCGACTCATACGACAGCATTAATAGTAAGCTTATTTCTGCTGCAAACATTTATGGTCTACCAGAAAAGGCAATTAACACACATTTAATCGCGCTATGTGAGCAAACTAAATACCACCCTATAAAACTATACTTAGATGGTGAGAAATGGGACGGTAAAGAGCGCGTAAGTGCGGTTATTAGCTGTTTAAATGCTAAACATGAAGCGTTAGCCGACACAATATTAAAACACTGGCTGGTGGGCTGTGTGGCTTCTCTTTATGAGAGTAATTTTAATAGTAAGCTTGTGCCTGTATTGCAGGGTAATCAGTCTTTTAGAAAAACCGCGTTTGTTTCTCGCTTTGCTGAAATAATACCACACGCTTTTTTAGAAGGGGCTGCTTTAAATCCCGATGACAAAGACAGTGTGTTGTCGTGTATTCGGTCATTTATTGTTGAGTTGGGCGAACTTGAGCGCACCAGTAAAAACTCACAAGGGAGCTTAAAAGCGTTTATTACTAATAAGGTTGATACGGTTCGCCCACCTTATGCAAGGCTCGATATTAAAAAGCCAAGGCAAACACATTTTATTGCCACGGTTAACGGTAGCGAGTTTTTAAAGGATGAAACAGGCTCAAGCCGCTTTGCTGTTATTGAAATGGAGCGAGCCGCTAACATGGATAAACTAAATGAGCTGTTAGGGTGGCACTATGATGGTACAGGATCATTAAAACAGGTTGACGAGTCGCAACTTAAACAGTTTTGGCTTGAAGTAAGGCACCTCTATTTAAGAGGTTATGGCTGGATGCTAAAAGACGAAGATTTGCAGCAAATAGCCAAGTTTAATGACAGTTACCAAGATAAGGGCTTTGCGTATAGTTACATTTACGATAACTACATAGCACCAGCCAGTAAGATAGATTTTGCAAACGAAATTGATAGGCCACAGTGTATTAATGGTTGGTTTTCCGCAGGTGAGTTAATTTATGAAGATAAAAAACTCAACTCTTATACAAGCGGTGTTGTAGGCAAGGCTTTGAGGCAGTTAAGCCGCGAAGGTTATCTACAAGCTAAAAAAGCAGGAGGCAATCAAACACGATATAAATTAAGCATTTACTAGCCGCTTCTTTTATACCAACTGTTAGGTTAGTTAAGCAAAGTTAAGCACTTAATATTTACCTACCCCCGCTAAAGCCCTTTATTAATAAGGGCTTTACTTATTTGTGTTAAGTAGTTAAGTAGCTTTCTATAAATAAATTAAATAGCTGATTTAAAATAGAGTGGTCTGTAAAGGAAACAAGGACTACCGAGTATAGAAAAGGCTAATATAGTAAAGGTGGCCTTTTTACTTAACACTTAACTTAACAGCTTTTTATGATTTTAGAATCAATATATTAGGAGTAGTTAAGAGTGAATGTATGGCTTAACTAATTAAATAGTTGTAAATATTCACATGCTTGTATATTTTTATGGTTCATTAAATGAAAAGGGAATAACTATGAAATATGGAATTTTAATTTTATGTGCTTTATTACTAACGGCCTGTGCTACTGCAAATTACACAACAGGCAGCGACTTTAAAACAGATAAGGTTGATCAGATTGAAAAGGGAGTTACAACTAAAGAGCAAGTTGCAGATTGGTTTGGTGAACCGTATTCAAAAACTGTTATTAATGGCAACCAAGTAAAGTGGCTTTATTTTTACTCACAGGGCACATCTAAAGCCCAATCTTATGTGTTCACTATGAAAGTTCAAACCGAAGGCACTCAAAAAATGTTAGATATACTTTTTGATGACGGTATTGTTTCAAACTACACATTCACTAATGGCGCAGCGCCCCAGATGAGTATTAACTAATTTTAAAAGCGGCGCTTTTATACTTTATTAACGCCGCTATAAGCTAGCTAAAATAAATAATTAAATTTAATCCTCAACAATTACCGCAGTGCCAGAAGCAACAATAAATAACATACCGAATTTACCACCGCCCGATATTTCACTGTAATCTAGGTCTATGCCTACCACAGCGTTAGCACCTAGAGAAAATGCTTCTTTTTGTAGTTCAGCTAAAACGTTTTTACGAGCGTCTTTCAACGTATTTTGAATACTTTTATTTCTACCGCCAAAAATATCACTTATGCTCGCGAACAAGTCTTTAAATATGTTCATACCATACGCACATTCAGCAGTTATAACGTCCAGCCTTTTCAGCACATTTAAATTTGATGAGGTTTCAGTGGTCAGTATTACTTCGTTTGGACTACGGATTATTTTATAATTTTTTGCAGTGAGACTCTCTTTTACGATTTCGCTAACTGTTTTTTTGTCTTTCATTTTTTCATGGAAAGTAGACAACTTACGCTTTAAGTATATGTCTTTTGTACTATCTAATTTTTGAGCTGTTGCTTCTGACACATCAGTTAAGTGTTCCCCATAAAACAGAACGTCATATGATGAAGTACCTTTAACCGTTCGCAAGCCTGCAATACCATATTCTTTTGAATTAAAGTTGAGTAATGTGCTTGTCAGAGTGATTTCGTTATTGTGTACATCTGTCAGCTTATCCTCAATATTATTGGTTATTATTATACTTTCTTTAATACCGTGCTTTTTATAGATCCCAGATTGACTAAATAAAGTTGATAGATTACAAAGAAATTTATCCTTATAAAAGATTGATGCAACCCCTTTATACCCATCCTTTTTTAGTGAAAAGCTTAGGCTGTCAATATCATAAGTTATTTCTGTAAAATTATTCGTCAGGCCTTTGTCGTTTAATGTCCATTCTGTTTTTGTATTTGAAGAAGATGATTGTTGGTTGTCTGATAGAAACATAACCGTCCTTAGTAGTTGTAATTATTTTAGAGTTACAAAAGAACGAGGCAAATTCAAGCTATTTAAATTTAATATTATAAAGCGATATTTAATGTACTTTTTAGTAGGTCATATCCGCATGATACTAAGCTAAGAAAGGGTATAATAAGAACTCATACTGGGGGATATATGAATACATCACATAAAATTAATAACGATAAGCTAATTTTTAAAACGCTGGTGGAGCTGATTAACCAATCCAGTCGATACAAAAATCCTGGTTACCGTGTTTTAGTCAATTACCTGAATAATAAAGGCATTAAGACAAGCTGGGGTAATACTTGGACTAGTAAAAGCTTATTCAGGTATCTACAAAGAAACGGCTTCTCTGGCGTATGGGGGCTAAGAAATAGCTTAGAGCAATATACGAAACTAGCTAAGTTTATTTAGGGTATTTTCAGACACCGTAAAAGGGAAATTCGCAACCAGTACGCGCGAACGATTAAGGAGATAAATTTTTTAATTCCCGACTATAAAAAAGAAAAGAGTGGCTACATATTGGCTACACGGAGCAGTTTAGGTTTTAACGAGAGTTTTATAAATTGAGGTAAGATGTTGATTTAAATGGTCGGTATGGAGAGATTCGAACTCTCGACCCCTGCCACCCCATGACAGTGCGCTACCAAGCTGCGCCACATACCGATTTGTATGCAATAGTACGTGTATTTTTTTAAAAATCAATAAGCGATTGTTTGTTTGGGTGTTTATTACGCAAGAGACCTAAAAAGGCACTCTTGCGGTGTATTAATTGGCTAGTCTTTATTTAACCACTTTTTGATCGAGTCATACATCTCATCTCGTATTAATGGCTGAGCTTTTTTGTTAGGGTGTAAACTATCGTTTTGCATTAGCTCAGGTTGACCAGCAACATCGAGCATAAAAAAGTTCATTAAATGCGCATTTGTTTCTTCGCTAACGCGCGAAAAAGTGTCTGTAAACATTTTGCTGTAACGCGGACCGTAATTAGGGGGAATGTAAATCTCCATTAAGGCGGTCATCGCATTAGCTGCTTGGCTTTTTTCAATAAGAGACGTTAAGTTAGCTTGCATTTTTTTAACTGGAAAACCACGTAAACCGTCGTTAGCGCCAAGCTCTATTAGTACATGAGTGGGTTCGTATTGCTCAAGCAATGCATCTAAACGGCGTAGGGCTCCACCAGATGTTTCGCCACTAATACTGGCGTTGATAAGTTCAATGTCGGCTTGTTCGTCATCGTATTTATCTTGTAACAATTTTACCCAGCCTTCTTCTTGTTGAAGTCCGTAGGCTGCGCTTAAACTGTCACCGAGTATTAAAATCGTGTTGTCGGCTGCTGCGCTCAGCGGTTTGATAACTAAAAATAAAATGAATACTAAACGAAGGATTGAATGAGTCATATGTCAGCGCTTTCTCAATTAAATATAATTCAGGTTAATGGTTTGTCTAAAGTAGTCTCTACCTTTGAAGGTGAGCTGCCCATCCTCAGCGACATCAGCTTTAATGTCAAGCATGGCGAGTCTGTTGCTATTGTTGGCACGTCGGGCTCTGGTAAATCAACGTTACTCAGTTTATTAGCAGGGTTGGATACCGCAAGCAGCGGCGAAATATTTTTAGATGGCGAGCCATTACACAATTTAGATGAAGAAGAGCGCGCTGCACTGCGCGCGGCTAAAATTGGATTTGTGTTTCAATCGTTCATGTTAGTACAAAGCTTAACTGCACTAGAAAACGTTATGCTACCAGCAGAACTTGCTGGCGAAAGTGATGCAAAAGAGCAAGCAATTGCATTACTTGAAAAAGTAGGCTTGAGCCATCGAATTGATCATTACCCGTCGCAACTCTCTGGTGGTGAGCAACAACGTGTTGCTATTGCGCGAGCATTTATTGGTACGCCTAAAATACTATTTGCTGATGAGCCTTCGGCTAATTTAGACAGCAAAAACGGTAAAATGATTGAATCGTTATTATTTGATTTAAACACGCAACACGGCACTACGCTTATTTTGGTTACTCACGATGAAGGGCTTGCACAAAAATGTGAGCACATTATTCAAATAGAAGCGGGCTTACTGGTAAAAAGCCAAGTAGAGGACGTTGCTAATGTGGGTTAAGTTAGCGCTTAAGTTATTTTCGCGAGAATTTCGCCGTGGTGAGCTAACAGTTATAAGCGCAGCTATCGCCCTTGCTGTTTTAACCGTGCTTACACTGTCTATGGTTACTGAGCGAATAGGGCAAAGTATTGCGCAAAAAAGCAGTGCTTTTATTGCAGCAGACCGTGTACTTGCAAGCGATCATGTTCTCGACACTGCTTTTATTACTAAAGCACAGAGCCAAAATTTAAAAACGGCGCAAATGGTGTACTTCGACACTATGTTGTTTGCCGATGATGAAATGCAGTTTAGCTCAGTAAAAGCGGCATCTAATGCGTACCCGTTAAAAGGGCAGTTAAAAGTTAAAGATACCTTAACAGGTGAAACTAAGGTTGCTAATAGCGGACCAACGCCTGGTAATGTGTGGCTAAGTGAATCAGTATTTTACAGTTTAAATATTGATATAGGCGCGCAAGTAGAGCTTGGTGCTGCATTATTTAATGTTTCAAAAGTTATTGTAGAAGAGCCCGATGCGCCATTTAATGTATTTTCAAGCAGCCGCCGCGTGCTTATTAATATTGACGATGTGGCAAAAACCGAAGTTGTGCAGCCAGGTAGTCGTGTTTATTATCGCCAACTTTATGCAGGTAGTGAGGCCGATATAAATAGCTTTTATGAGTGGCTTAAACCACAAATGAAAGAAAACCAACAATGGTACGGCGTTAAAGACCGTCAATCACCTATTTCAAATAGTTTAAACCGTGCAGAGAGCTTTTTATTACTTGCCGGCCTATTAGGTATTATTTTAGCCGCAGTGGCTATAGCCGTTTCAGCAAAACGTTATTGTGAACGCCAATACGATCCAGTAGCGATGATGAAAACGCTAGGCGGTCGCCGTTCAATGATCCGCAAAATATACATGCTCCATTTATTGCTTGTATGTGCAATGGCGGTAAGTGTTGGGCTGTTAATTGGTTATGGCTTGCAAGAAATAGCAACAAGTTACTTATCAAAAAGTATGGGCACAGAGCTACCTTTAGGTGGCTTTAAACCTTGGCTGGTGGCTATAAGCACTGGCGTAATTTGTGCCGTTATGTTTTCTATTAAACCGTTATTTGATTTATTTGATATTCCACCGCTTAGAGTGCTGCGCCGTAACTTAGGTGACAAGTTGGCAGTAAGTCGTGTGCACTTAGGCATGAGTGCGCTAACTGTGTTTTTATTAATGTGGTTATTTAGTAACAACATAAAAATAACGCTTATTTTGTTTGCCTCAACGCTTGCGCTAATTGGTGTGTTGTTTTTGATATCTAAATTAATATTTGGTGGCGGTCGAAAATTAGGGCTTAAGCCAGGTAACAGTTGGTCGCTTGCAATTGCATCTATTCAAAAGCGTGCAAATGTGAACGCGGTACAGTTAATTAGTTTTTCGTTAGCGATTAAATTACTGCTGTTTTTAGTGGTACTTAAAAACGACATGATATCTGATTGGCAGTCGCAACTTCCTGCCGATGCGCCTAATGCGTTTTTAGTTAATATTACGCAAAATGAGCTTGAGCCAATTAATGAATATTTAGCTCAAAAAGATATTCAAGTATCAGAGTTTTATCCCACTATTCGTGGGCGCGTAAATGCGGTGAATGGCGAGTTGGTAGCACGTTCAGTATCGCTGCAAGACAACGAGAAAAAAGACGAAGAAGCACGTGCAGGTATTGGCCGCGAGCTAAATCTTACATGGCTTAAAGATGTGCCTGACCAAAATGAAGTAACACAAGGCACGTGGTTTGGTGAAAATGCGATGGCTGAAGCCTCAGTAGAGGAGTCGATGCTTGAGCGTTTAGATGTTGAGATAGGCGATACGCTAACATTTTTAATTGGTTCGCAGTCGTTCGATGCTAAAATTACCAGTGTGCGCAAAGTTAATTGGGCCACGCTTAAACCTAACTTTTTTATTATTTTAAGCCCAGATGTACTTGCAGATTTTCCGGCAACGTATATTTCGTCGGTACGTATAAATCCAGATCAAAAGCGTGACTTTAGCCAGTTATTGCGTACTTACCCTACTATTACAGCAATTGACATTGATAACTTTGTTAAGCAAATACAAACAACTATTTCGCAAGTATCACTCGCCATTGGCTTTGTACTTGCAATTGTTGTGCTGTGTGGCGCGCTTGTACTTATATCGCAAGTGCAAGCTAGTTTAGGTGAGCGTATGCAGGAAATAGTAATACTGCGAACACTTGGCGCTAAAAGCCGATTAATTAAAAACGCGACCTTGTACGAGTTTTTATTACTTGGCGGTTTAGCTGGCTTAGTTGCCGCATTTTTTAGTGATATAGCGCTTTTAATTGTGCAACAACAAATGTTTGATTTAGCCGGTAAGCTACACCCGCACATATGGATTATTGGGCCGGTAGCTGGCGGTGTATTTGTAGCGGGTTTAGGTTATTTAATGATTGCCCGAACACTAAAACAAAACACCCAAGGATTAGTGCGTGCCCTAGGGTAAGCTTAAACTAACATGCTCCTGCAAATGCCCACCTAACACGTGGGCATTTTTGTTTTTCTTTGTACTGGTAATTTATACAGTGCTCTGGCATTATTAGCGTAATTTAAAAATAATAACAATGGAGTGCTGTTTGGCCATTATTTTAGGGATCGATCCTGGTTCACGTTTGACCGGATATGGTGTTGTTGCCCACCAAGGTTCTAAATTTACATACTTAGGCAGTGGTTGTATTAAGTTAGCCGATCATCCTTTTCCGGTTAGGCTTAAAATGATCTATCAAGGCATTACACAGCTTATTGAGCAGTTTTCGCCAGAAACCTTTGCCATTGAAAAAGTATTTATGGCGCATAACCCCGATTCTGCTTTAAAGCTTGGTCAAGCTAGAGGCGCTGCGATTGTGGGTGCAGCAATGGCCGACTTACCCGTATTTGAATACTCAGCTAGACAAATTAAGCAAGCAGTAGTAGGTAACGGCGGCGCTGATAAAACACAAGTGCAACACATGGTAAAAAATATTTTAAAGTTGCCTGGCACGCCACAAGCCGATGCAGCTGATGCACTCGCTATTGCGATTTGTCACGCTCACTCAGAACAAAATTTAATTAAACTAGCGGGTAGCGCAAGCAAAACCGTTAGAGGACGTCTAAGGAAATAACTATGATAGGCCGCTTAAATGGTATTTTAGTCGAAAAACAGCCACCAGAGATATTACTCGAAGTAAGTGGTGTCGGTTACGAAGTACAAATGCCAATGACCTGTTTTTACGATTTACCAAAGATTGGTGAAAACGCGATTGTTTACACTCACTTTGTAGTGCGTGAAGATGCTCAACTGTTATTTGGTTTTAATAATAAAGTTGAACGTGCCTTGTTTAGAGAGCTATTAAAAGCAAATGGCGTAGGGCCAAAACTTGGCTTAGCTATTTTATCGGGCATGTCGGCAAAGCAATTTGTAAGTTGTGTAAATAACGAAGACTCAACGTCGCTAGTTAAATTACCGGGTGTCGGTAAAAAAACAGCCGAGCGTTTAGTACTCGAAATGAAAGACAGACTAAAAGATTGGGGTAATGATTTATTTACGCCATTTAGCGACAGCGCAGTAATAGAGCCAATGAGCGATGCGACAATAGCTAATAACGCAGCCGATGATGCCGTATCGGCACTGCTTGCATTAGGTTATAAATTGCCACAAGCTCAAAAAGCAGTAAAATCGATAAGCAAACCCGATATGTCTACTGAGGTTCTTATTAGAGAATCTTTAAAATCTATGTTGTGAGTAACCCATGATTGAAGCGGATCGCTTAATTGACGCGACTGAAAAAACAAATGAAGACTCTATAGATCGTGCTATAAGGCCAAAACTTTTAGCTGACTACAGAGGCCAGCCTCATGTTAAGCAGCAAATGGAAATTTTTATTGAAGCTGCTCGTACCCGTGGTGAAGCGCTCGATCATTTATTAATATTTGGCCCACCAGGGCTTGGTAAAACCACGCTTGCAAATATTGTCGCCAACGAATTACACGTAAGTATTAAAACAACATCAGGCCCTGTACTTGAAAAAGCAGGCGATTTAGCTGCGCTGCTCACAAATTTAGAGGAAGGCGATGTACTGTTTATTGATGAAATACACAGACTCAGCCCGCAAGTTGAAGAAATACTCTACCCCGCAATGGAAGACTACCAGCTTGATATAATGATTGGTGAAGGCCCAGCTGCGCGTTCTATTAAATTAGACCTACCTGCATTTACACTTATTGGAGCAACCACCCGAGCAGGCTCGCTTACATCGCCCCTACGTGACCGTTTTGGTATTGTGCAGCGATTAGAGTTTTATTCTGTAGAAGATTTGTCGCATATAGTAGGGCGCTCTGCACATTATCTAGGTTTAGAAATGTGCGACGATGGCGCAACCGAAATTGCACAGCGTTCGCGCGGTACACCACGTATAGCTAACCGCTTATTGCGCCGTGTACGTGATTACACACAGGTAAAATCTGACGGTACAGTAAACGCCGAAGTAGCTAAGCAAGCGCTTGACATGATTGACGTAGATAAAAGTGGTTTTGACTATATGGATCGCAAATATTTACTCGCCATAATTGAAAAATTTATGGGCGGCCCTGTCGGGCTCGACAATGTAGCGGCTGCTATTGGTGAAGAGCGAGAAACAATTGAAGATGTGATAGAACCATTTTTGATCCAGCAAGGATTTATTCAGCGCACTCCACGCGGGCGAATAGTGTCTGATAGCGCATACCATCATTTCGGTTTACTTCCTAAAAAAGACTAGCCTATACATATTACTTGCTGTGGTTTATTGCACAGCAGGTAACTGACTTGGTATCCCTTGCTTTGACATATTTATCCTGCAGGTATTTTACCCAAAACCTCAACACACTGTTGCAAATGTTATTTCAAAATACCTATATGCTTTATAGTTAACTGTTAATTCACAGGGCGTTAAGACTCGCGAAGCTATCCTGCGTACCATTCAAACTAGTAACCGAATTACTTATTGTAAAATAGGCAGGGCAATTATTAGTTTATAAATAAAGTATGTAGTGCTCCAAATTGCAGGCAAAAAAAAGCCCGCAAAAAATGCGGGCAAACAACAAGTTGAAGGAAGTAATCCAGGGAACTACGTTTTACTTAATTTGGTTTTATCCAGAAAGAGTAAAACAATGTAATACGATAAAATATCCTATTACTAAGAACTTGGCTTAATGAAGCTGTCTCATTCAGTGCGCTAGTTCGGTATGGGAGAATAATACGTAAGTTTACTTTTTTGTTCAAACTAGAAAATTTGTATTTTCAGATTAGAAAAACTAATTCGGTGAATTTTATTGTTGTTTGAATCTTGTGCGTTAATTAATCGTTAAATTTATAAGTTAATGAAATTTATAGCTTAAGTAATGAGTTCCGTTGTGACTCGGTATTAGTTTTACTATTACGTGAAGGTCAGGCTCATAAGTTTTGAGTGTTTATGCTCTTATTTTGAATAAACGGCGCATTTTATGACGTTTTACCTATATATTTACGCATATTTGTAGTCAGCAAGTTTAGTTAAAAGGTTAAATAAAATACTGAGGCAGAGGGAAATGCCAACTAAAGCTGTTTTTTTAACGTTTTTTGTTGCCTATTCATAGCAATACCGTTGTCAGCTTGAAATGGACTAGATACACTAGATGCAACTTTTGACCTTGTAAGCGGTCATATTTATACAAATTAATCAATTTGCCGTATTTTGAAATTACTTAGGAGTTTAACGTGGGATCAGGGCTTAATTTTTTAGACCTAATTTTAGAAGCAAGTTTGCTTGTTCAATTAGTAATGTTAGGGCTAGTTGCCATGTCTGTAATGTCGTGGACAATTATATTTCAGCGTAAAAAAGCAATATCAGATGCACTATCAAATGCTAAGAAATTTGAGCAAAAGTTTTGGTCTGGTATTGATTTAAGCAAATTGTATAACGAAATATCATCACGCAGCGGTCAGTCTCAAGGTATCGAAGCACTATTCACTTCAGGCTTTAAAGAGTTTGCTCGCCATAAAAAGAATACATTTCAAAGTGCGAGTATTGTTATGGAGGGTACGCACCGTTCAATGCGTGTTGCACTTTCTCGTGAAATTGAAAAAATTGAATCTAGCTTATCGTTTTTAGCAACAGTAGGTTCTATAAGTCCGTACATTGGTTTGTTTGGTACAGTGTGGGGTATTATGAATGCCTTTATTGCACTTGGTGAAGTGAAACAAGCTACATTACAAATGGTAGCTCCAGGTATTGCAGAGGCACTTATTGCGACTGCTATGGGTTTATTTGCGGCAATTCCGGCCGTTATTGCTTATAACCGCTTTTCAAACAGTGTTGAAAAGCTTGAGTCTCACTATATTAACTTTATGGAAGAGTTTGCTAATATTTTACACCGTCAAGCAGCTACACAAATAGAGGCACAAGCGAATGTATCAGCGTAAAAAGCGCCGTCCGGTCGCAGAAATTAATGTAGTACCTTACATTGATGTAATGTTGGTACTACTAATTATATTTATGGCTACAGCACCGCTTATTACACACGGTGTAAAAGTTGATTTACCTAAAATGGAAGAGTCTGATTTAGTTGATACTAAAGATACTCCGCCCATTATTGCTTCAATTGATGCAGAGGGTAAATATTATGTGAGCGTAGGTACTGATCCTGAAGAGCCTATGGAAGCACTTGATGTTGCTGCGGTTATAAAATTACAATTAATGAAAAACCCTGACGTACCAGTAATGATTAAAGGTTCTGGTAAGGTGTCGTATCAAGAAGTATTATTACTAATGGATTTTTTGAAAAATGCAGGCGTACCATCAGTAGGATTAATGACTGAATCCTTTGAGGGGAAGTAGCTGTATGAATAGTTCAGTAGTAAAATCGATAGTACTTCATTTAGGCATAGGTGGTTTTTTGTATGCGTCTGCAAACATTCACCCACCTGCGCCTAAGGTAATGGAAGTAACGCTTAATTCGGCTATACCCACCCCAGATAATGCGGTATCGGCTGTTACAGTTGATCAAAAGCAAGTTGAGCAAAAAATTGCTGAGCTTCAAAAGAAAGAAAAAGATAAAAAAAGTGCTGAAGACAAACGTATTCGTGATTTAGAACGCAGGGCGGCAAATGCACGTGAGCAACGCGAATCTGAATCTAGGCATATTAAAAAGCTAGAGCAAGAACGCAAAGCTAAAGAAAAAGAAACAGCCGAGGCTCAAGCACAAGCTAAAAAAGCACGTGCTATTGAGCAAAAAGAGCGCGCTAAAGCTAAGCAAGCTGAAAAACAAAAGCAAGAAGCTGAAAGTGCAGCTAAAGCTGCTGCTGATAAGCGTAAAACCGAAGAAGACGCACTTAAAAAAGCAGAAGCTGAACGTAAAAAACGTGAAATCGAGGCAAAAGAGCGTGCAGCCGAGGCAGAACGTAAACGCCAGCAAGCGATGCAAGAGCAAATGCTACAAGAGCAACTTGCAAAAGAGCAGGCTGCCCGTAGTAAAATACGTCAGCAACAAGTGGTGAGCGAAGTTGATAAGTACCGTGCATTAATTATGGCGCGTATTCAACAAAACTTATTGATTGATGAAAAAATGAAAAACCAACAGTGCCGAGTCAATATTCGTTTAGGCTTTAATGGTTTAGTAACGCAAGTTAAATCATTAGGTGGCGATAAGTTAGTGTGTGAAGCTGCATTAAGAGCAGTGCGCATGGCTGACACATTACCGGTATCTAAAGATAAAGACGTATTCGAACAACTTAAGAATATTAATTTAACAATCAAGCCAGAGTTTTAAAGGAATGATATGTTCAACAAAATAAAAATAGCCTGTTTAGTTTTACTGTTTGGGTTTGTGGGTGTTGCTAATGCAGCGCTTGAAATTGTAATAACTGAGGGTGTAGATGGTGCAAGGCCTATTGCTATAGTGCCTTTTAAATACCAAGGTGTTGGTCCAATCCCTGAAAAATTAAGCAGTGTTATTGCTGCCGACTTAATGCGCAGTGGTAAGTTTAAACCTGTAGATGTAGCGCAAATGCCACAACAGCCGACCAAAGATAGCGAAATTGATTACGCATCTTGGGTTAATAAAGGTGTGGAGGCTGTATTAGTGGGCGAAGTTGAGCAGCAAACTGATGGGCGTTACTTAGTGCGTTATGAGTTAGTTGACGTGATTCGTGGCCAAATTACTGGTGGCAACACACAAATGATGAGTAATGGTAAGTTAATCAAAAGCCAAGATCATATTTTAGAAGCGCGTGAAAGTGTTATTGGTGAAAGCGGTTTTCGCCGTTACTCTCATCGAATCAGTGACGTTATATATGAAAAACTGACTGGTGAGAAAGGCGCATTTTTGACTAAAATTGCTTATGTAATAGTGCGCGATAATGATGAAAAGCCTTACCAATTAGTTGTTGCAGACTATGATGGATTTAATGAGCAAGTATTGCTTCGCTCAAAAGAGCCATTAATGTCGCCAGCGTGGTCACCAGATGGTACTAAGTTAGCGTATGTAACGTTTGAAAACCGTCAAAGCCAAATTTATATTCAAGATATTTACACGGGTAAGCGCGAAATAATCGCAAGCTACCGTGGTATTAATGGCGCACCGCAGTTTTCGCCAGATGGCAAAAAGCTATTATTAGTACTTTCTAAAGACAAGACGGGTGCAACAGAAGTTTACTTGCTTGACCTGGCTACACGTAAAGAAACGCGCTTAACAAATCACCGTAGCATAGATACTGAACCATCTTGGCATCCTAATGGTCAAGATATTGTGTTTACATCTGAAAGGGGTGGTAATGCTCAGATTTATAAGTTAAATTTAAAAACAGGTAGGTCACAACGACTCACCTTTGATGGTGATATGAATCTTGCTGGTTCTATAACACCAGATGGAAAAGAATTAGTGATGGTTAACCGTACCAACGGGCAGTACCATCTTGCTAAGAAAGAGCTGGCTACAGGTGCGTTCCAAGTATTAACGAGAACACGCCTAGATGAATCACCGAGCATAGCGCCAAACGGTTCGATGATTATATATAGCACGCTTCATAATAATAAACAGGTACTTGCGCTAGTATCGATGGACGGCCGCTTTAAAGCACGGTTACCTGTGCTAGACGGACAAGTAAAGGCACCAGCTTGGTCGCCATACTTACAGTAATATTACTGGTTTACTCAAAATAGGAATCTACTCAATGCAACTTAACAAAATACTTAAAGGCCTGCTAATTGCTGTGCCAGTAATGACATTAGCAGCTTGTAGCTCATCTTCAGATATTGATGAAGGTGCTGCAAACCAATCAAATCAAGGCGTTGTTGAGCAATCAACTAACACTGATACAGTTGAAGTAGCTACAATCTCTCCTGAGCAACAAGCAGAAGAGCAACTTCGTCAAAAGTACGAAGCACTTCGCCAAGAGCAAGTAATCTACTTTGATTTTGATAAAGCGACAGTTGAAGGCAAATACGCTGATTTACTTCGTGCACATGCTGAGTTTTTAGTTCAAAACTCATCAGTTAAAGTACTAATTGAAGGCCACGCAGATGAACGCGGTACTCCAGAGTACAATATTGCACTAGGTGAGCACCGTGGCCAAGCAGTTGAAAAATACTTATTAAGCTTAGGTGTTTCAGCTAGCCAAATGTCAGTGGTAAGCTACGGTGAAGAGAAGCCAATGGTTAAGTCTCGCACTGAATCAGCTTTCGCTAAAAACCGCCGTGCGGTACTAGTTTACTAAGATAAGAGATATTATGAAGCCGAAAATTATTTTGGCAGCCATGATATTGAGCGGGAGCACCCAGTTAATGGCTGCTCCCGCTCCTGTTTCAGAAGCTGCGAGTTCACAATCAAGTATTGAGAAGCGATTAGCGTCACTTGAAAATATGATGCAGTCGCGTAACTTTTTGCAAGTAGAGTTACAACAACAGCTCAACTTATTACAAGACGAAGTAAGCCAAATTCGAGGTGTAACAGAAGAGCAAAGCTACAAGCTTGAAAAAGTACTGCAGCGTCAGCGTGAGTTGTACCAAGAAATCGAAAACCGCGTTAGCCAGGCTTATACACAGCCAGCAGCTCCGGTAGCCGATCAGGCACAGCCAAACGACGCACAGACCTATAGCAGTGACTTATCTGAAAACGAAGCGTATGAGCGCGCTGTTGCGTTAATAATGAAAGATAAACGCTACGATCAAGCGATCCCTGAATTTCAAACGTTTTTAACTACGTATCCAAACTCTGTATATGCATCTAATGCGCATTATTGGTTAGGGCAGTTGCTTACAATTAAGAATGATGGTGTAAAAGCGGTAGAGCACTTTAAAGTCGTTGTTAACGAATTTCCAAATTCTAACAAACGTCCAGATGCAATGCTAAAGTTAGGTACACTTTTACAAGATCAAGGTTCGGCGGAGCAAGCACAAAAAATATTGAGTGATCTTATCAATCAATACCCAAGTACAACCGCTGCAAAACTAGCGACTGATCGTTTAGGTAACTAGCGACTAAATTTTTAGTTAAGGCGAGCAAACTACATGGAAACTCTCGAAGAATCTTGGATTTGCATGTAGTTTGAGCACAAACGGTTTAATTTTGTGCATCTAGACATAAAAACTTAAAAAAAGAGACAATTTCGGTTGCACTCATTTTATAAATAAGTATTATAAGCGCCCGCAGCAAACGAATGGTTACCCCACTCGAAATGCGACAAAAAGAGCGGGTTATTAGCTCAGTTGGTAGAGCAGTTGACTTTTAATCAATTGGTCGATGGTTCAAATCCATCATAACCCACCATTCTTTGAATGGTCTTTTATCGGCGGATTTACGTAGAATACTAAGTTGTTATAAAACGCAACGTCAGAGCGGGTCATTAGCTCAGTTGGTAGAGCAGTTGACTTTTAATCAATTGGTCGATGGTTCAAATCCATCATGACCCACCATTCTTTATTCCTTGTGAATAGTGTTTGGCATCAATCGGCGGATTTACGCAGGCTTTAACTTAGAAATAAGTTAGCAACTGGAACGGGTTATTAGCTCAGTTGGTAGAGCAGTTGACTTTTAATCAATTGGTCGATGGTTCAAATCCATCATAACCCACCATTCTTTATTCCTTTGAATAGTGATTGGTTCCAATCGACGGATTTACGTAAAGTAGTTAGTTGCATTTAAACGCAACAATAGAGCGGGTTATTAGCTCAGTTGGTAGAGCAGTTGACTTTTAATCAATTGGTCGATGGTTCAAATCCATCATAACCCACCATTCTTTATTCCTCGTGAATAGCGTTTGGCATCAATCGGCGGATTTACGTAAGCTTCATTCTTAATTGGATAAGTGCATAGAGCGGGTTATTAGCTCAGTTGGTAGAGCAGTTGACTTTTAATCAATTGGTCGATGGTTCAAATCCATCATAACCCACCATTCTATGAGTAGTTTTAATCGGCGGATTTACGTAAGTTTATTCAAAATGAATAAGCGCATGAGCGGGTCATTAGCTCAGTTGGTAGAGCAGTTGACTTTTAATCAATTGGTCGATGGTTCAAATCCATCATGACCCACCATTCTTTATTCCTTGTGAATAGTGTATGGCATCAATCGGCGGATTTACGTAAGCTGCATTCTTAATTGAATAAGTGCATAGAGCGGGTTATTAGCTCAGTTGGTAGAGCAGTTGACTTTTAATCAATTGGTCGATGGTTCAAATCCATCATAACCCACCATTCTATGAAAGTTTTAATCGGCGGATTTACGTAGCTTTTTTCAAAGCAGATTTACATTAGAGCGGGTCATTAGCTCAGTTGGTAGAGCAGTTGACTTTTAATCAATTGGTCGATGGTTCAAATCCATCATGACCCACCACTCTCTAATACTTTCCTTTATATTCTTTTTTAAATTCCCATTCTATTTTTTATAAACAGCTTTACTAGTTTGCTGTTATTTGTGTTTATATTCTCGTATAATTCGCCCTAATTAATGCACTGTAGATAAGTGGTCGAGAACATGAGTCTAGCTCAAACTATTATGCCTGAAGGTTATATTTTCCCCCCTAAGCCAGCACCGTTAACAAATGACGAGCAAGGCGAATATAAAGCGCGTATAAAACAATTACTAAAAGATAAAAATGCAGTACTTGTTGCACATTACTATACCGATCCTGAAATTCAAGCACTTGCTGAAGAAACTGGCGGTTGCGTTGCCGATTCGCTAGAAATGGCACGTTTTGGTGCACGTCATGATGCAGATATGATCATCGTCGCGGGCGTGAAATTTATGGGCGAAACAGCCAAAATTTTAACGCCAAACAAAACGGTTGTAATGCCAACACTTGAAGCGACGTGTTCGCTAGATATTGGTTGCCCGATAGACGAGTTCTCTGCATTTTGCGATCAGCACCCAGATCGTAAAGTGGTTGTATATGCAAACACCTCTACGGCTGTTAAAGCACGTGCAGATTGGATTGTAACTTCATCATGTGCACTTGAAATAGTAGAGCACCTTGATGAGCAAGGCGAAAAAATCATTTGGGGCCCAGATAAGCACCTTGGTAGCTATATTCAAAAAAATACCGGTGCTGATATGCTTATGTGGAATGGTGCATGTATCGTACATGACGAATTTAAAACTAAAGCCTTAAAAGATATGAAGGCGCTACACCCAGATGCAGGCGTATTAGTTCATCCTGAGTCACCAGCAGAAATTGTTGCACTTGCCGATTCGGTTGGATCTACGAGCCAGTTAATTAAAGCTGCACAAACAATGGACAATAAAAAGTTTATTGTAGCAACCGATCGCGGCATCTTTTATAAAATGCAGCAACTATGTCCAGATAAAGAGTTTTTTGCGGCTCCAACGGCAGGTGAGGGCGCTTCATGTAAAAGTTGCGCACATTGCCCTTGGATGGCAATGAATGGCTTAAAAGCGATTGAGGAAGCCCTCATAAGCCCTAAAGGTAAAGAAGTATTCGTTGATATGGATTTACGCGAAGGCGCACTTAAGTCACTTAATCGCATGCTTGAATTTACTGCGAGCATGTCTAAGTAATTTTAAAAAGTATAAATTAAAACGGTTAAGTCTTAGATTTAGCCGTTTTTTGTGCCTATAGATAAACTATTGCTTGATAAGTAAGCATTTAAAGGCCCATATTTAAAAATGCCTTGCACCTTAAGGGTCTATTTCATACTATAGCGCGCTGTTGCATTACACAACCGCAGCACTGTGGAGGGATGGCTGAGTGGCTGAAGGCGCACGCCTGGAAAGTGTGTTTAGGTTTATCCCTAACGAGGGTTCGAATCCCTCTCCCTCCACCATTATTCTTAGAACCCAGTTACTAATATTGAAAGGTATTAGTAACTGGGTTTTTTAATGCCTAAATTAGGTATTAATTAAATAGAGTGTTGATAACATGCCTATAAGCTCATGTTTTTCAATTGGCTTTGAAACGTAACCATCAAATAACTGCCTGTATATTTCTTTTTGTTCCGTAAAAACATTAGCGGTTAACGCGATAATAATTTGCTCGCTATCAAGCGCCTTAATTTGTTTACATGCCTGAAGGCCATCCATTTTTGGCATTTGAATGTCCATAAAAATAATGTCTGGCTTGTGTGACTCATATAACGAAACTGCTTCCAACCCATTATTTGCAATAATAATGGTGGCTTTAGTTGGTTCAAGCATTGCAGAAGCCACCAGTTGATTTATTTTGTTGTCTTCTGCTAATAAAATGGTTTTGCCAGTTAAATCAGGAAACTCAACATTTTTTGCTGTTAATATGTTTTCATCAATCTGTGCTTGATCTAGTGGTAAGTAAACATAAAACTGGCTGCCTGAACCTAATTGACTTGTTACTTTTATTTCACCATTCATTAAGCCTATTAATGATTTAGTGATAGGTAAGCCTAGCCCTGTACCACCGTATTCACGCGTAGTTGATTGCTCAGCTTGTTCAAAGCGCTCAAACAATCGCTCTATTGCCTTCTCAGAAATTCCAATTCCGGTGTCTGATATACTGCAACATATTTTGTTTTCATCAGTTAGTCTAAACGTTACTGTAACGCCACCTTTCGATGTAAACTTAATCGCATTAGATATTAAGTTTAAAAACACCTGTCTGAGCCTAACAGGGTCGCCCACCCAATGCTTATGCTTAATATTAATAACAAATTTAAGGTATATGTTTTTATCGCTAGCTTGCAGACCAAGATCAGACTCTAGGTGATGAATAAGTTCAAAAAGATCAAAAGGTTTATGCTCTAATGAAAGCTTGCCGGCCTCAATTTTAGAAAAATCGAGAATATCATTAATAATAGTGGTGAGTGAGCGGGTCGAATAAAGTGATTTTTTTAAATACTCTTTTGACTTTTCATTGAGGGGCTGCTCTTGCAATAACTGTAATGTGCCAAGTATGCCATTCATTGGGGTTCGTATTTCGTGGCTCATATTTGCTAAAAACTCAGATTTAGCCTGAGATGCTTGTTCAGCTAGTTCTTTAGCGTGTCCTAGAGCTTGTTCGTGGTTAATTTGCTCTGTTAAATCATAAGCAATACCTAAATAGCCAACGATTTCATTTTCATTATTTAATAAAGAGGTGACACTTATATTAACTTGTATGTGCTCGCCTGTAGAAGAAATGTATGTCCACTGATTGATATCAGGCTCTGTAGCCGTTGCTTTTAAGATAAACACTTCAAAACCAGGGAAAACAGGTTCATTTAACTCTGCACTAAGCTGTTTGGCTTTTTTTATAATTTCTTCTTTTAAATGAAAAATACCCGGATTTTCAATTCCAATAACATCTTGCGCTTTATAACCTAATAACTTTTCAGAGGCGGGGTTAAATAAAGTAATTAAGCCGTTTATGTCGGTTGCAATAATTGAATAACTGGCACTATTTAAAATACTTCGTTGAAGCATACTAATATCGGCAATTTCCTTAGTGCGTAGTTTTACTTCTTTTTCTAATTTTAAATTTGTTTGCTGAAGCATATGCTTATTTTGTTTAGCTTTGACAATTCTTCGCTGCGTTCGTTGTGCCCTACGGTAAAAAAATAGCTGTAGTAATAAAATTATAAACATGCAAATAAGAGTATAAAAAATACCATTGACAATAGCTTGATATTTACCCGGCAAATGCAATGTTTCAATAAATGCGTCTGAAGCACTAAGCGTGAGTTCCCATGTTCTTCCCATCACTTTAATTATTTTAGTTAACTGGTAATTAGCTGAATTGCTTTGAATACCGTAGCTAAAAAAGTCAGTTTTAGCGTTGTTAGCTATATCGCTAATGACTAGCTTATTCTCATCAACTAGCGAGAGAGAGTCTAAAATTTTATTTATTAATAATGGAGCGTATGCCCAGCCTAAGATCTCATTAATGCGTTGCTCTTTATTATCCGCAATCGTAATGCTTTTATAAATTGGCAGTAAAATTAAAAACCCTTGCAGTGATTTCTCATTAGCCTGTACTAAAGTTATAGGGCCCGTGAGTTGAGCCTTATTGTGAGAAGCTGCATTTAATGCTGCTTGTTTACGCATGCTCTCTGAGCCAATATCTAAACCTATTGCTTGTAAATTTTTATGTTCAGGAAAAATATACTGAATAATAAAATGTTCATTATTACCATTATTAAGTTGATTAAAGTTAAATATTTGTGTGGGTCTATCATATTTTGCAGTATGTAAAAACTGGGTTAGATTCTTAGATGTTACCTTTCGAATGAAACCAATCCCGTTTGCACCGGGGAACTCTTGGCCATAGTTACGACTATTAGAGTAATTAGAAAATGTTTGGTAGTTTAAATTATTAACGCCTATACCGTGTATAAACCCTTTTAAACCGAAGAGCCCATATTTATATAAGTCGATTCTATTCGTTACGCCTGTTGAGAGCGTAGAAAGGCGGTTGTTAAGTGCTTCGTTTATTTTATAGTTAAGTGCGTTTTGGTGTTTAATGTGAGCGAAGAAAGTTAAGACAATACCGCTGATAAGAAAAATGGCATGAGCAAGTATAGAGACTAAAAACCCTTTCCTAACCAGTCGTCCAGAGAACATTAACTCATCCTTTATTATTAATATGCTGAGTGCGTATCTACCTCTATCATCAAAATAAATATAGCACTTATTATTCAGGATACAACTTTGTTCATAATTAGAATATATATATTTTATAGAGGTTTAGAGCTCGAGAGTAAAAGGAAATTTAATTCTGAGTTTTAGGAGTAAATAGAGAGTGTATATAAAGCTAATGATTTATATACACTCTATTATTTTAGACCTACCGAAAAAAGTATTGGTTTAAGGTGTTAAACCTTCCATACCTTTTGAGCTTTTACTGATAATTGCGCTCCACATAACAATGTCGGTTAGCTTTTTATTACAGTGCAATAATATTTGAAGATTACACTGCCGATATATTACGATATTTAAATGACTTAAGTATGTATCTAATAAATATAGCTTTCTTCAGGGCCATAATAAAACCATAAACCATATATTTCTGTATGCACGCTTCAACCTAATAGCTTAAGCAGTTCTTTATAATATAAATTTGGTAAGTGTAAGTTGAGTCAGATGAAATCGTAGTCATGATATTCTGAAAGTAAATTGGTTATACAACTAGTAGGAGTTGTATAACCAATTTCTCTGTCATTTTTGTATTCATCCGACACAAAAAAATATTTAATATTTTATAATATGAAAATTAAATCATTAAAAACTCATATTGTTCTATATTTAGTGGCATGAAAGAAAAGTCATTGCGTGAAATTTAATTACCTTATTACATGTTTGCCGTGTAGGTCGCAAAATATACACGCTGTTAAGCACTACACAGTCAAAATTTAAACAAAACAAGGTAACGGAGACAACTATGGCTCAACGGTTCTCTAAATCACTTGTGGCAACAAGCGCAGTATTAATATGTTTTTCTATTCCTTCGTATGCCGCTGTTAATGGACTGACAGAACAAGATGTGTTTAATATAAAACTCAGGTCAATTTATTTTGATCGTGACTACGATAACGATGCAAGCGACGATTCAACCTTCGCTCAAGGTATAGAACTCAATTACACCTCTGGTTATATAAACGACTTAGTTAGTGTGGGTGTATCGACCTACACCGTGATAAATATTTATTCTACGGGTACAGCCGCAGGTAATATTTTACCAGCAGGTAATGAGAGCGGTGGAGTTGACGATAGCTTTTCTAAATTTGGTCAATATTTTTTAGATTTTAAATTGGGTAACAACGGTCACGTTAAAGTGGGCGGGCAAAAAACTAAAAGTATGTTGCTTAAAAGCTCTGGGAGTCGGGCTATTCCTAATACCTTTAGAGGTGTTTTTGGCGACTATAAAATTGGCAACACTAAGGTATATGGTTATGTATATGATAAATGGAGCCGACGACACGATGATAGATGGGAAGACTTTTCTACCGATCAATCGGCAACTGGCGCTATTAGTGTAATTTGGGGCGTAGGTGCTACGCACAAAAAAGACGATCTAACATTAGAGGCCGAATATTTAAAGTCCCACAATTATCTAAGTAAAATGGGATTAAAAATCAGTTATGATATTAAACTTAAACAAAGTAGGTTAACACTTTCAAGTGGTATATTTACCTCACAAGATGATGGTGATTTATTTGTAACAGGCGCAGAGGGCGGCGATTTAGATGATGAAGATACACCTGGAGCATTAACAGGCTTAACTAAAAGTGAAAACGATGGATTTGCTTATTACTTAGATGCTGATTGGAAAAAAGATATTTGGAGCGCAGGTGCTGCATTTACGAAAGTAAGTGATGCTTGGATTGAAGATAACTTTAGTGGCGATCATGGAACAAATCCATTCCCGACGCGCTCCCTGATTGGTGCCGATTTAACAAACCAAAATGAAACATCATGGCAGGCACGCTTGGGTATTAACTTAAAAGCTGTATCGCCAGGGCTCAGTACTAAGTTTTATTACACTAGCGGTACGGGCGCCGAAAATTCAGCTTTAGGTCAAATAGGCGGTGAAGCCGAAGAAAAGTACTGGGCTTTAGATACACGTTATAAGGTTGAGGCAATAAAAGGTTTAAGCTTACGCTGGTTGTTTTTAGATTATATAACCGATAAAACAGGCAGTGTTGACGGTGTTAAAGGTGACAGAGCAGACCATCGAGTATATATGGATTACACTATTAAATTTTAAATGACTTTTAAAAACCAATGCTATTTTTATGCACTGGTTTTTTTTCTGATTACTATGATAAAACTGACAAATAAATAATAACAATTAAGTTAATACATGTTTTCTCTACAGCATTGGCGTTCTCAGGGTTCATTCACCAAAATTAATGGCCATCAAATTTTTACTAAAATAGCCGGGGATGTAACAAACCCCGCGCTGCTTTTAATACATGGCTTTCCTAGCGCCAGTTGGGACTGGGAAGGTATGTGGCAAACGCTTAGCGATCATTATTTTGTGATCACACTCGATATGCTAGGTTTTGGTTTATCAGATAAACCAAAAAATGCAGACTATAAAATTACAGAACAAGCTGATTTATACACACAATTTTTAAAGCGTTTAAATATTAATGATGTGCATATACTAGCCCATGATTATGGCGATACAGTCGCTCAAGAGTTATTAGCAAGGCAAGTAGCTTCGCAAAGTGAGATACAAATTAACAGCGTGTGCTTTTTAAACGGTGGGTTATTTCCTGAGGTGCATAAACCATTGTTTATACAAAAGCTTTTGCTCTCAAGGCTTGGTTGGATAGTGCCAAAATTAATAAATAAACAAAAATTTGCCAATAATCTAGTGACTATTTTTGGCAAAAATACACAGCCTACAACACAGGTAATAGACACACTTTGGGAACTGCTGATTTACAAAGATGGCTTAGCCGTTATGCCTAAACTCATTAGTTATATAATGCAGAGGCAGCAAAACCGAGAACGCTGGGTTGGTGCTATTGTAAATAGCCATATACCACTTACGTTTATAGCAGGTGCAGAAGACCCCATCTCTGGTAAGCACATGATTAAGCATTACAAAAAGTTGATACCAAACGCGAGTGTTAAAGAGTTCTCAGAGCTTGGCCATTATCCACAAGTAGAAGATGCAAATGCTATAACGCAAGCGTATTTGAGTTTTAGAAACGGGTAATAAAAACGCGGCTACTAAATTAAGTGCCGCGCTTATAAATTAAAGAACTCTGAGTATTTAGGCTTTACACCTTAGTACTTTTTCTTTGGCGCTTTTAACTGTTTTTCAAATTCATCTGAAAACAATATCGTACCGTCGTCTTCCTCAGTAGGAAATGCGGCAATAAGTAAATCATCTTCTTCAAGACCTGGCGTCCAGCGACTAAACCAATCTGCAAGTGGTATTGCTTTAGCGCTACAGCCAGCCCATTCGCCAGTAGCCCACGCTTCTGCAAATTCACGAGTTGGCCAAACAGGCACGCAATCGTCGTCTTCATTGGCAAGCATAACGCAGCCATCGTCGTCGTTTAAAATCCATACTTGCTTAAATTCTTGCACGGTTTCGAACATGTAAGCTAAGCGTTTTTTTGCCCCAAGGCCTAAAATTACTGCTTGTTGTTCGGTTGCATTTTCGCTCGTCATGATTGGCTCACTCTCGTTGCTATCGATATTTAATATATAGCGTACAAGTATATCGAGTTATATGACAGAGTGTTGAAAAGTTATTATTTAATTTCATTAATGCAGATCTAATTCACATATTGAGCAGTATAACTCCTCACTAATTTGAGCGATCATTCAAAATAAGCTTGAATGTTTGTAAAAAGGCCACATTGTAGTAAGCATATACTTAATGAAGGATTGAAAAATGACTACTGATTTACTTGCTCCGTTTAAACTAAATAACACAATTGAGCTTAAAAACCGTGTACTTATGGCGCCACTAACTCGTTGCATGGCTGACGATAACTTAGTGCCAACACAAGATATGGTTGAATATTATGCTCGCCGTGCCGAAACCGGTTTAATTATTAGTGAAGCAACTATTATTCGCCCAGACGCGCAAGGTTACCCAAATACTCCGGGTTTATTTACCAGTGAGCAAATTCAAGGTTGGAAAAAAGTAACAGATGCAGTACACGCTAACGGCGGCAAAATGTTTGCACAGCTTTGGCATGTTGGTCGTGTTGCACATCCTCACTTTTTTGATGGCGATGTACTGGCACCATCTGCAATTGGTGTTGAAGGTTCTGTACCGCGCATGCGTGAGCTTACCTACATCACTCCAAAAGCAGCCACTACAGATGACATTAAATCTTTAGTAGCCGATTACGCAAAAGCGGCAGAAAACGCAATTGAAGCAGGTTTTGATGGTGTAGAAATTCACGGCGCTAACGGTTATTTAATTGACCAGTTTTTACATTATGCTGCAAATACACGCAGCGACGAATACGGTCAAACGCCTGAAAATATGTCGCGCTTTGCATTAGAAGTAACAGATGCGGTTATTGCAGCTGTTGGCAACGAGCGTACTGCACTTAGATTAACACCGGGTGCTTACTTTAATATGAGTGAAGATAACCGTGATAAAGCGGTATTTGACTACTTACTACCAGAACTAGAAAAAAGAGATTTAGCGTACTTACACGGCGGTATTTTTGACGACAGTACAGCGTTTGAGTCACTTGAGGGTAAAACTACATCTGAATTTTTACGTGCAGGCTACAAAGGTACATTAGTAGGTGTAGGCAGCTATAGTTTTGAGACAGCAAAAGAGGCCATTAACGACGCTAAGTTTGATTTAATCGCGATTGGTCGTCCACTTATTGCGAATCCTGATTACGTTAACAAAATTGCAAACGGTGAAGAGCTAGTGCCGTACAGCGATGAAATGCTTGCCGAACTAAAATAAAGTACTATTTGTAAAAAGTTTAGAAAATAACTAAGACACTCAAGATAAAACCTTTGAGTGTCTTTTTTTGTACATATCCCCGCCATAAATCTCCCATATTTGTTTAACCTTTATGTAAATAAAGTTCATCCTCGTTGTCATATTTAAAATTCATACTGTGTCCGTTTTCATATTTCATAATTAAAATCAAACGGGACAACAATGTACGCTTTAAAAAACAAATCACTTTTGAGCATTGCTATTGCCATGGCTGTATCAACATCCGCTTACGCAAACGATAACGAAATTGAAGAAATTACAGTAACGGCAAAACCAACAAGTTACGCAAACAATGTTATTGAGCCTGCAATGCTTGAGCAACAAAGTTCGGTATCGAGCATATTATCGGTTATTGATAACTTACCGGGTATTAGTATTAACGAAGGTGATGCATTTGGTGGCGATGATTGGTCAACGACTATTACAATGCGTGGTTTTAGTATTGACTCAAACCAACAACAATTAGGTATGACTGTTGATGGTATTCCCAATGGTGGCTCTAATTATGGTGGCGGTGCTAAAGCTAATCGTTACTTGGAGAGCGAAAATTTAGCAACGGTAGAGGTTGGTCAAGGGACGTCTGACATTAAATCGGCTTCACTTGAAGCGCTTGGCGGTACATTTAATTTTGTAAGTAAAGCACCAAGTTTAGATAAAAGCACCACTTTTGCTTATACCTCAGGCAGTCACGATGCCACACGCTATTACGTTAAGCACGAAACAGGTACGATTTTTGATAATACCCAAGCGTATGTAAGTTACTCGCAAACCGATACAAGCCGTTGGATTGGTTCAGGTAGTAATGGCGGGAAAGATAACCAACACGCTGAGCTTAAATTTGTAACTACGCTTACGGATTTAACCATTACTGGTCGTTTATCTTATGATGATGTAAGCGAGACAAACTACAATAGTGTAAGTATTGAGCAGTTTGAGCAAACACCAGATTGGGATCAGCTGACATGGAATTGGACTGGTGTCCCACATTTTGACCAAATGTTCGCAGAAGGCTGGGGTACGCTTCGCGAAAACACTCTAGCGTATTTAAAATTGGAATATGCACTTTCTCCAACATCACTTATTACCGTTAGCCCGTATTATCATAAAAATTCAGGGCGTGGGGATTGGATCCCACCGTATTTAACGACCCCTGTTGATGAAAATGGTAATCCAACAACTGAGGGCGGAACAAATGCTGGCTCTTACGGATTTGCTGATAGTGAAGGGAATCCGCTTGCACCAAACGAAGAATGTACGGCAAGTTTAAGCTGGCCATGGGAATCGGGTCCTGGTTTAAACCCAGCGTGTTACGACGATACAGCAACACCTGTTATGTCGTATCGCCATACGCATTACAAAAAAGACCGCCTCGGTTTAACGGCAAACTACCAAGCCACTTTTGGTATGCATGATATAGAAGCAGGTTTATGGTATGAACAAAGTGACCGTGAAGAATCTCGTGATTGGCACAAGGTAATTGATGCGCGTATTTATCATCACTTTGATAGCACTCCATACTGGACACAATACAAAAACACTTTTGAAACTGACACTCTAAAATGGTATGCGCAAGATTCAATGGCGCTTGGTGATTTTACACTTAACTTAGGTGTTAAAAAGTACCTTGTTGATATTGAAAAGTATGATCATTATCAAAATGCAACCACAGCAAAAATAAATAGTGATTCAGACATATTGTTCAGTGGCGGTATTTTGTATCAGTTAAATGACTCTACAGAGTTATTTACCAGTTACAGCGAAAATTTTGCGGCTATTAAAGACGGTGTACTAGAACGTGATAGCTCGGATTTATCAGCCATCGAGCCTGAAACCGCTGAGAATATTGACCTTGGTGTGCGCTATCAAAATAATGCGTTAAAACTAACAGCAACAGCGTATTCAATAGAGTTTGATAACCGTATTACCTTTATTGCACCTGGTAGCGATACAGGCGGTATTGATTACACAATAGGCACTAATGGCTCTTACTTAAATGTAGGTGGTATTGAGTCTAAAGGTTTAGAGCTTTCTGCAAGTTATATGCTTAATTCAGAGTGGAATATATATAGCTCGTATACAAATAATGACTCAGAGTACAAGGGCGACGCGCCAGGCTTTGAAGCAGGTGACAAAGTAATTGACTCAGTCGATGACTTATTCGTGCTATCGACAGACTACTACAGTGGGGATTTTCGTTTTGGGTTGTCGGCTAAATACACCGGCGAACGTGGTGAGGTTGACGGCTACACTGTGCTGGATTTAAATGCAGGTTACTCAGCAGAAGTAAATGCAGGCCCATTTAAAGCACTAGATATTGCATTTGTAGTTTATAACGTGACAGATAAAAGCTATTTAGCTGGCGGTACAGGCAATGGTACTACTTACTTTATAGGTGCTCCGCGTACAGCGGCAGTGACTTTAAGTGCTACTTTTTAATACTCAAAGTACGCAACTTATTATTCAATTATGTTAGTAAATATTTTAAAGCCCATCACTGATGGGCTTTTTTTAAAAGGTACACACATATTATGAACTCAGTAATAAAAGTAGTGGTATTTAGCTTAACTGTATTATTAAGCAATGCGGTTAATGCGGCGCAAAATGTAGTGCTGATAACGCTTGATGGAGTACGCTGGCAAGAAGTATTTAATGGGGCTGATAATAGCTTAATTAATAATACTGATTTTGTTAAAAAGCCTGAGCAATTAAAGACTCAATTTTGGGCAAAAACAGCAAATGAGCGCCAGCAATTATTAATGCCTTTTTTAACTCAAGTAGTGGCTAAAAAAGGGATTATAATTGGCGATAGAGCTAATGGCTCTACTATGTCGGTAAGTAACCCGTGGTATTTTTCATATCCTGGTTATAACGAAATACTCACCGGTGAAGTAGACGAAAATATAAATAGTAACAACAAAGTGCTCAACCCAAATAAAACTATTTTAGAGCGTTTAGATAAGTTACCTGAGTTTAAAGGTAGCACAGCCTTATTTGGCAGTTGGGATGTATTTCCATACATTGTAAATACTAAGCGCAGTAACGTGTATGTAAATGCAGGTTTTATGTCAATTGAAGAGAATTTATTCACTGATGCGCCATTGTTAAATGCACTACAAAATGAAATCCCCAGCCCTTGGTATAACGTACGATTAGACAGTTTTACATATCGCTTTGCTAAAGCGTATATGTTGGCTAAAAAGCCTAAGTTGTTAGTGATAAGTTTAGGCGAAACCGATGACTTTGCGCATGATGGTCATTACGATCAATACCTTAAATCGGCGAGGCAAAGTGACGCGTTTATAAAAGACTTATGGGCAACCATTCAAACTACAGCGGGTTATAAAGATAACACCACACTAATTATTACCACTGATCACGGGCGTGGCAATAACGCCAATGATTGGCAACATCACAGCTCTAAACGTGCACTTGCTGAGCTAGAGTTAGGTGCAAATACTTACCCAGAAGGAATTATTGGCTCTGAACATATTTGGCTTGCTGCCATTGGTCCTGCAATAAAAGGCAGTGGCTTAATTAAAACTAAAAATGAGCTTAAACAAGCGCAAATAGCAGCGACCGTTTTAAAGGCTCTTGGGCAGAACCCAAATGAAATAAATTCAAATATGGCACCTGCTATTAGCGAGATTTTAAAATGAAGAACCTATTTAAACCATTGACCCTATCAGCCTTGGCGTTGAGTTTGGTTATTAGCGCGAATGTTACTGCCGCGCCATCTAAAATCCTGTTTGGTTCGTGTGGGCATCAAGATAAAAACATTCCCATATTTAATGCAATTAATAAAGAGCAAGGGGATTTGTTTATATTTCTGGGTGACAATATTTACGGCGATACCAACGATATGGATGTACTTGCCAATAAGTATCAACGTTTAGGGGCAAAGCCTGGTTTTAAAACGTTAAAAGCGCAAACGCCTATTATTGCTATGTGGGATGACCACGATTTTGGTCAAAACGATGCAGGTAAAGAGTATCCGCATAAAGAGCAATCACGCCAAATTATGCTTAATTTTTGGGATGAACCTGTAAACTCAGCGCGTCGCACTCGCCCTGATGGAATTTATACCTCGTACATGTATGGTGAAAATGAGCAAACCATACAAGTAATAATGCCTGATTTACGTTGAAACCGTGATGCGCTAAACCATGTAGGTGAGCTTGAATACTACACTAAGCGTAAGTTAAATAACCAAGGCCCGTATAGTCCTAGTGAAGTGAAGGGCGCATCAATGCTAGGTGAAGCCCAGTGGCAATGGCTTGAACAAGAGCTTAAAAAGCCCGCTGCAATAAAATTGATTGCCTCAAGCTTACAGCTTTTACCCGATTTTACAGGTTGGGAGTCATGGGCAAACTTTCCTGAAGATAGAAACCGTTTATTTGCATTGATTAAAAAGCACAAGGTAAATGGGGTAGTGATTATAAGCGGTGACACACACTGGGGCGAAATATCAAAGTATCAGCAAAACCTTGATTACCCATTAATTGAGATGACTAGCTCTGGCTTAACTGAAAAGTGGAAAGACGTAAGCCCTAACAAACACCGAGTAGGGAATTATACTCATAACGTAAATTATGGTGATTTAAGCGTCGACTGGCAACAAACAGATCCCGCTATTTCACTTAAATTAAAAGGCATTGATGGCGAAGTAATAATGCAAAGTGACTTTAGTTTATCAAGTATTAGCCCTTATAAATAAACTTACTACTACGCACAGTATATAAAATAGATGCTGTGCGTTTAAATTACTTGCTAACTCTCTGATTTATTAATACCAATTACCTGTTTGCGCTACCCCTAATATTGAAAATATCTTACACTGGTTTTATCTCAAGCAAGGTCAGTGTTATATGCTAAATATTATTCAATCAAACCGTATGGAAGCCCTGCAAGCGCAGTTCCACCAGCTGTTAAAAGTAAACCCATTGCAAAGCCCGTTCGACAAAGAAGTGGTGCTAGTGCAATCGCCGGGTATGTCGCAGTGGTTGAAAATAGGTTTGAGCGAAAACTTAGGGGTCGCAGCGCAGGTAGATTTTCCGCTGCCATCGAGCTTTATTTGGCAGTTGTATCAGCAATTACTGCCAAATGTCCCTAAAGAGTCGGCATTTAACAAGCCCAACCTTGCTTGGAAACTATTTGCAATTTTACCAAACTGTATTGATGAGCCATTGTATTTGCCGCTAAAAACCTATTTAGAGGGCGATATAGATGGGCAAAAAACCTTTGCGCTATGCGAAAAAATAGCCGACGTGTACGACCAATATTTAATGTACCGACCACACTGGATAGCCACATGGGATAGCGGCAAAGATGAGCTAGATGATGTGGATGTAACCATTGCACCATGGCAACCTGACTTATGGCGACGCATTGTAAAATTAAGCCAAGACCTTGGGCAAAGTCAATTTCATCGCGCTAATATGCAAGGGCAGTTACTTGCAGCGCTTGAGACTATGGATAATAGCTTACTGCCACAACGCATTAGCTTATTTGGTATATCTGCGATTGCCAGCTCCCAGCTAGACGTATTTGAAGCGCTGAGTAAAAAAACCGAGGTTATATTATTCTTTTTTAACCCGAGTGAGCATTACTGGGGCGATATTATAGATGAAAAAACAGCGGCTAAAATAAGCGCTAAATACGCTAAAATGCCGCTGGTGGAAGCACAACAAAAAAAACAAACCAATCCAGATGAAGAATACTACTTTATTGGTAATCCGTTGTTATCGTCGTGGGGTAAATTAGGCCGCGACTATTTTGAACAACTTGTACAGTTAGATGCCCGTTGGATTGACGGTTTTATTGATGTGTTTGACGACACCTTACTAGGGCAAGTACAAAGCGAGATTTATCAGCTTGCGTTTAAAGGTGAATCGCTGACCGATAACAAAGAGTGGTTTATAAACGACGAAGGTAAATTACCAATCAGCGCAACCGACACCAGTATTACGCTCAGCGATTGCCATACACCGCTTAGAGAAGTTGAGCGCTTGCACGACTACTTACTTAACTTATTTAATCAAAACCCAACGCTTACCCCCAAAGACATAATCGTCATGATGCCCGATGTAGGCACTTACAGCCCCTACATTGAAGCCGTATTTGGCGGGGCACAAGGCAGCCGCTTTATTCCGTACGCATTAGCCGATTTAGCCATAGAGCAAGAAAAGCCTGTCCTTAGCTCATTTGCGAGTTTAGCTAACTTACCGTTTTCGCGCTTTGGTGTGTCGGATATTCTCGATTTATTACAAGTGACGCAAATAGCCGAAAAGTTTGGGCTTGAAGCGCACGAATACGAGCAAATTCAATATTGGCTTGAACGTGTTGGCGTTAAATGGGGTATAAACGCAGCGCATAAAAGCAGCTTTGATTTACCCGCTATTGATTTAAATACCTGGCAACATGGGCTCAACCGTTTATTGCTTGGTATTGCCATGCGCGACGAGCAATGCCCGTTTAACGGCATTTACAGTGCCGATGAAGTAGAAGGCATGGCGCTCGATACACTCAATAAACTCGTGCACTTTATTGATGTACTGCAAAGCTTTAAAGAGCAGCTAACGCCTGATGATACGCTCACTAATAAAGCGCATATTTTAAGTGAGTTATTAAACGCGATATACGAAAGTGAAAGCGACGACAGCTGGGATTTATTGGTATTGCAAAAGGTGCTCGAAGAGTTACAAAAGCACCACGACAACGGCGATTACAGTAAAGCGGTTTCGCAGCGTATTGTTAGTTGCTTAATTAAACAAGGCATTCAAGAAAAAGGCGTAGGGCAGCGGTTTTTAGTTGGGCAAGTAAACTTTTGTACGCTTATGCCCATGCGCGCAGTGCCATTTAAAGTGGTATGTATGCTGGGTTTAAACGATGCCGACTACCCGCGTAACGTACAACCCATTGGTTTTGACTTAGTGCCTTATTCTAAAAAGCAAAAAGGTGACCGATCACGTAAATTAGATGACCGTTACTTATTTTTAGAAGCACTACTGAGTGCCCGCGACAACTTATACATGAGTTACATTGGTCGCTCGTGTTTTGATAACCAACCGCGCATGCCATCAACGCTTGTAAGCGAGCTGTTAGAATATATTGGGCGTAGTTTTGTATTAAGCGAGAAAAGCGAAAAAACGCTGCCAGAATGTCTAATCAATCAGCAGCATTTACAGCCCTTTAATAGCCATTATTATTTAGCCGATGAGCAAACCAATACTGTGCTGAGTAACCACAGCTACAATCCAATTTGGCTGCCAAGTGAGTCTATTAAACCACAGCCGGTTATTGCGCTTGATGTGAGTGTACCAGAACAGTTAGATCTTGATGTGTTTATTAGAAGTGTATGTAGCGCACAAGAGAGCTTTTATCAGCAAACATTAGGTTTACGCCTGCCACAATTTAACGAAGTAGCAAAAGACGAAGAACCATTTAGCCTAGATGCACTGCGCCGTTATTTTTATCTTGATGAAATACTTAAAGCCAATATAAACGAGCAACCACTAAGTACCGAGCAAATACTGCAGCGGGGTGAGTTACCTCAAGCTAATGTAGGCAGCCTTATATTTGAGAGTATGGAGCACCGAGTTGACGCGCTTGCAGGGCAGGTTAAAGAGCACATTAAAGACGGGAAAAGTGAGCCAATAGAAGTTTTGCTTACCATTGAAGGTACCAAAATAGAAGGCTGGCTCAATCATGTTTATTTGCAAAAACAAGTGTTTTACCGCAGTGCGAGTATTAAAGCGAAAGATTTAATTAAAGGCTTTATTTATCACCTTGCAGCGCAAAGTATGGATCAACAAGTAGAAACATTGTTACTTGGGCTCGATAAGCAAATTACCTTTGCGCCCATAAACAAAGCCGATGCGGATGCACTATTAGCCGATTGGTTTGAGTTATACAAAGCGCTGCGCGCAGAGCCTGTGCCGTTTTTTCCGGTAAGTGGTTATGAATACGTTAAAAGCGGCGGCGATATAACAAAAGCAATGAGCAAATTTAGCCCGCAATACATAGGGCGAGGCGAGGGCGAAAACCCGTATATTCGCTTAACGGTGCAATCGCTAAACGACTGCCAAGACGAATTTATAAAATGGAGTGATAAATTGCTCACGCCTTTATTTGAACACGTAAAGGAGAGTGACCATGCAAGCGCTTAATCCTCTTACTATGCCGCTCATTGGTCAAAGTTTAATAGAAGCCAGTGCGGGTACCGGCAAAACTTATACGATTACGGGGCTGTATTTACGCTACTTACTAGGCATGCAAATAGAAGGTGAGTTAAATACGCCGCTCAGTGTTGAGCAAATTTTGGTAGTAACCTTTACCGACGCCGCCACACAAGAAATTAAAGACCGCGTACGCAGCCGAATTATTGCTGCGCGCGATGCACTACTTGGGCAAAACCCAGATGACGAACTCATTGAAGGCGTAATTGCCAAAATTGATGATAAACACCGCGCGTTTGATTTACTCGATGCAGCTGCTAAATCAATGGACGAAGCCGCTATTTTTACCATTCATGGCTTTTGTCAGCGGATGCTAAAACAACATGCGTTTGAGTCGGGAGTGGCGTTTAATCTCGAATTTATTTTAGATGAACGCGACATACTGCTCGAAACCATTAAAGATTTTTGGCGTGCGTTTGTATACCCACTTAATAAAGAACGCACCGATGCTATTTTAGATGTATTTGCCGCACCCGAGGCTTTATTCGCTCAAGTGGCGAGCATTTTAAACAAAGCTAATGCGCACATTACACCACAAATAAATTTAGATGATGTATGGAAAGCCCGTGACGAGTACATAACCCGTGTACCTGCATTTAAAAAAGCGGTGTTAGAGCAAGAGTTTATAGGTGCTATTAAAGGCTCGGGTTTAAGTGGTTCTAAAACGCCAGCACGAAAAGGCAGCCTTGGTGCGCTTGAAGCATTTTGTTTAGGCGGCGATTTGTTTTTTGAATTTGGCACTTACAAGTATTCGTTTGAAGTGTGGAGTACAGAAAACTTAAGCGATGTGAGTAATTATAAAAAAAATCAGCCATTATTTGTGCATCCATTACTGAGTCAGTTTGACGAGCTTGCCGCCCTTAATAACACCATAAACCAAGGGCTCAAAATAGCAGTTATACAACATGCAGCACGCTGGGTAAAAGCCGCCATAGTTAAGCGCAAGCAAGAGCAAAGCGTTATCACCCCAGATGATTTACTGACCAATTTACACAGTGCGCTTAATAACGAGCAAGGCGACGTACTAGCACAAAAAATTGCGCAGTTGTTTCCGGTTGCCATGATAGATGAATTCCAAGATACCGATCCCATTCAGTACGGTATTTTTAGTAAAATTTATGGGCAACAAAATACCACGCTTGCCATGATAGGCGACCCCAAACAGGCTATTTATGGCTTTAGGGGCGCAGATATTTTTACGTATATTGGCGCAAAAGAAGCTGTACAGACTGATCAGCAATTTACGCTGGGTACTAACTTTCGCTCAAGCACCGATATAGTAAATAGCGTTAATAGTTTATTTGGAAAACACGCTAACAGCTTTATTTATAACGACGCCATACCGTTTAACGCAGTGGCTGCTAAAGGTAAAAAAGCGGAAGACTCTTTTTTAATTGATGGCAAACCCGCGACCGCATTCGAATTTAACGTATTTGTAGATGAAGCCGCAGATGAAAAAAACAAACCAACTAACAAAGGTGTAGGGCAAGCACATTTAGCCACTCATTTTGCTAATAAAATAGTGACCCTGCTTGAAAAAGCAAAACAAGGTAATGCCTGTATTGGCAGTACTCCTGTAAGCGCTGCCGATATTTGTATATTAGTGCGCGACCGTGTTGAAGCGCAAATAATGAAAAAAGCACTAGGTGATGCCAAAATAGCCAGCGTGTATTTATCGCGCGAGAGCGTTTTTAGCCAAGAGCTTAGCCATCACCTACTTAACTTTTTAACAGCGCTGCATGGTCAATATGACGAGTCATTGCTGCGCGGTGTATTAGCTGGTCCACTATTTTGTTTAAGTTATAACGAAATACACGCACTCGCCGATGATGAAAATAAATGGCAAGACTACTTAAACTTTTTTGCACAACTTAGCCACATTTGGAACAAGCAAGGCGCTATGGCAATGCTTGAGCGTTTAATGAGCCATAATCAGCTTAGCGCTAAATGGCAAGGTTTAGGGTATAACGTTGAGCGTTGGCTGACTGACTTTAGGCATTTGGGCGAAATACTTCAACAAAAACAAATAGAGCTTGAAGGCACGCTGCGTTTACTGCGCTGGTTTGCACAAAAGGTAAGCCAACAAGATGGTGAAACAGTACAAGTACGCCTAGAAAGTGACGCCAACTTAGTTAAAATTGTTACTATGCATGCCTCAAAAGGGCTAGAATACCCACTGGTATTTATGCCATTTGCCAGTGGCTATCGCGAAACTAAAGAAGCGCTTTATCATAATAATGGCAAGCTGATTTACGATTTAAGTAAAGACGAAGATGCCCTGCAAAAAGCAGAGCAAGAGCGTCTAGCTGAAGATTTACGCCTGCTGTATGTAGCACTTACTCGCGCCGTGCATTTTTGTGCGCTGGGTGTTTATAATATTGGGCAAGGGCAAAGTAGCCGCTTAGCTATGCAAAGTAGTGCACTAGGGCATGTGTTATTTGCAGGGCTTGAACTTGCCAGTAGCCAAACATGGCGTACGCATTTAAGTGAGTTTTGCGACGCTAATAGCGCGATGAGCTATCAGCAATTTACCTCACAAACGTTATTAGAGCAGGGAACACTTAGTTTTAATAATAGTAAAATTGCGCAGCAAACATTAAGTGTTAATAAAGTAACGGCAAGTATAGAGCGTAACTGGCGAGCAACCAGCTTTAGCGCGTTGAGCTTTAAAAAGCACAGCGACCAATTAGCCCCAGGGCGAAGTGATGAAGATCACGAAAAAGACGAGTTTGCAGTGCAAGAGGACGAACTACCATCACCTTATAGCTTTCCTAAAGGGCCAAAGCCGGGTAGCTGTTTGCACGAAATATTTGAACAAATAGATTTTACTAGCCCAATAGTCCACCCAACTAATACTGAGCAAAACTTATCGGAAGTTGTTAAGCGCTGCCTTGAAAAATACCACATAGGTGAGCAATGGCGAGAAGTGGCTGAAAAGTGGGTGCTCGATGTTCTTGCGTGCCCCCTAGATAACAGCTCTCTAGATAAGAGCCTTCTTTCATTGGGTGTACTTACACCAAGCGACTGCCTAGTCGAAATGGAGTTTAATTTACCACTTGAGAGCTTAAGTGCACCTAAGCTAAACGAAATGTTGGTTAAACATTTTGGTTTTACGCAAAGTAAGCTTGAGTTTTCGCAAGTAAAAGGCTTGTTAAAAGGCTTTGTCGATTTAATATTTTGCTACCAAGGTAAGTATTATATTTTAGATTATAAGTCTAATTATTTAGGCAGTACGCCAGCTGATTACGAAGGCGATATGCTTGAGCAAGCGATGAGCAGTCATCAATATCATTTACAGTATTTAATCTACACGGTAGCGCTGCATCGTTTATTAAAACAACGTATAGCTGATTATTCAATTGAAACCCATTTAGGCGGCGTGTATTACACTTTTTTACGTGGAATGCCAGCAGGGCAAGGCGTGTACTTTAAAAAGCTAACTGTAGAACAAGTGATTATTTTAGATGGCTTATTTAGCCAAGGAGCCATGCTATGAGCGATTTAAATGAACAACCTGGCTTGTTTGACGATATTGATCAAGCGCCTAGCGATGAGCCTCTAAATATTCTTAAATCACAAAATGAGGTGGCTGTAAAATATTCAATTACTGAAGTCCCGTTACTTGAGTATTTATTAGTTGAAAAACGATTACGTGTAGTTGATGTTAAGCTCGCTGAATTACTGAGTACTAATGGCATAGAGCAAACACATAATGAACTATTTTATATTGTTTTATTACTGTGCTTATCGCAGCAAAGTCAGCACAGTTGTTTAACCTTAAATGAAGTTGATTGGAGCAATCCTTTTAACTTGCGCAAAGGTGACTTTAATAAACTCGATGGCAATGTTCCCAGTACGCTAAGCCCGTTTAGTGATGACTTTGATGTACACACAGCGGTTAGTTATTTACAAAACCATGAAAGCGTTGGCGAGAGTAAGCCATTGCAATTATTTAACGAGCGACTTTATTTTGCGCGCCTTGCAGGTTATGAGCAAACACTTGCTGATAGACTATTAAGCATGAGCGAGCGAAAGCTCAATATTAATAATGAAGTATTAGCAGGGCTTTTAAATACCTATTTTCCTGCTGATTCAACTGTTGAAACTGATTGGCAAAAAGTGGCGTGCGCGATTGCGGCCACCAAAGGCTTTAGTGTGATCACGGGCGGTCCTGGCACAGGTAAAACTACCACAGTGACTACGTTGCTGGCTATTTTGCAGTCACTTTATGAAACAGCACCCCTTAGTATTAAGCTGGTGGCCCCTACAGGTAAAGCAGCTGCACGTTTAAGTGAGTCTATTTTGGGCGCCAAAAATAAGCTCACAACGATTCCTGATGATATAAAAACGCTGATACCGCAAAGCGCTCAAACGATTCATCGCTTACTGGGCGTAAAACCGTTTACTAATAAATTTAGACATAACAAAAGCAATCCGCTGCATTTAGATGTGCTGATTATTGACGAAGCCAGCATGGTCGATTTATCGCTGATGGCTAAATTAATAGAAGCACTGCCCGCGCACGCGCGGTTAATACTCTTAGGTGATAAAGATCAGCTTGCCTCGGTAGATACCGGCAGCGTAATGAGCGATTTATGCCAAGGTTTAACACTTGGGCAAACGCCACGCTATTCGCAAGCACGTTGTGATGAGTTAAATAATTTATGCTTTAATAACGAGGCTAAACTTGCAGCGCAAAGTGCGAGTGAATTTAAACTCGCAGATTGCATTGCCTTTTTACAACACAGTTATCGATTTGACGCACAAAGCGGTATTGGTCAACTTGCACTTGCGGTAAACACTAATAACACCGGTATTTTAAATTACGTAGAGCAAGAAAGTACTGAAGGGCGCTTTAACGATGTAATTTTAGATTACGACTTTGTAGCAAAACCGATTGAAAAACTCGTTAAAAGTGCAGCAAGTCATTATGCAAAATACCTTAACTTAATTGCCCAAGGTACAGGTGTTGCACAAGTGCATGCTGCTTTTGCTAGTTATCAGCTTTTAGCTGCGGTACGAGAGGGCGATTACGGAGTGCATAGCTTAAATCAACGAATAGAGCGCGTGTTGCAACAGCAAGGTTTAATTACCGTTAGTCCTAATACTCACCACTATACGGGTATGCCTATTATGGTGAGTCAAAACGATTACCAGCTTAAGTTATTTAACGGCGATATTGGTATTTTAATGCCCGATGAAAGTAATCAACTCAAAGCCATATTTATTGATGAGCAAGGTAACCAACGAGCATTTTCGCCAGCACGACTCCCTGCGCACGATAAAGTCTATGTAATGACTATTCATAAATCACAAGGCTCAGAGTTTAACTACACCGCCATGGTATTGCCACCGCTAAAACAAGCGCACATGGGTATAAACAGGCAATTAGTGTATACGGGGATAACCCGCGCTAAAAATACCTTTGAGCTGGTGGCAGATAAAAAAGTACTGCAACTTGCTATGAGTAAAAGTGTATCAAGAGCGTCGGGCTTATATGAAAGATTAACATTTTAGAATTTGAATATTTGTTTTGCAGCGGTATATATAATGATGGCTTACTTAGTCTCCGGCTTTAGTGATTAAAGCTCTTATTATTTATCGCGTTATGAAAGTTACCTTCTATACTAAAATTAATTTTATATTAATTGTATTAGTAAGGACATTAATGTTTTTTTCTAAAAATAAACAAAATGAAATAGCCTCTTTAAAAGCAGAGCTCTATCCATTACAACAAGTGTGGGAAGGGCTTTACCGAGAGATGTTAGTACTGAACATTCTTTATGATGGCAGGATTTCGCACGCCAACGATAAATTTTTAGAAAACCTAGGCTATAGCGAAGATGAGCTAACTAATAACTCTTTTGATAATTTTATTACAGATTCGTCTCGACAATCTGTCGAATTTAAAAGCTTGCAACAAGCTATTAAAAAAGAAGGGCATTGGGGCGGTGCATTACAGGTTATGCGCAGCGATGGCAAAGCTGAATGGTTACGTTTAATAGTACATCCTGTAAAAGGTGAGCAAGATCAGTTGCTCTATTTTTCTATATTCGGGAGTGTACTTACAAAAACAATTACAGCTTCTCGCGAGCAAAGCGACACTATCAAAGCGATATATCGCTCTATGGCGGTAATTGAATTTGATTTAGAGGGCCATGTTTTAAAAGCAAATGAACAGTTTTTAGCTGCAATGGGTTATCAAGAAAGTGAATTAATAGGAAAACACCATCGCACATTTTGTGAGGCTTCAGAGTACAACTCCCAAGAATACCTGCAATTTTGGGATAAATTAAGAGATGGTCAATTTATTGCTGAGCGCTTTAAACGCGTAGATAAACACGGCAATATTGTTTGGCTAGAAGCGTCATATAACCCAATCTCAAATGACGCAAATGAGCTTTATAAAGTGATGAAGTTTGCCACAGTTATTACTGAACAAGTAAATCAAGAAATTGCAATCTCACAAGCGGCCGAGATTGCTTATAGCACCTCAACCCAAACGGATAAAAAAGCAGAACAGGGCGCGAGCGTTATACAAGACACTGTTGCAGTAATGACTGAGCTGGCTATTAACATGGAGCAAGCTGCGAATGAGATTTCAGCGCTTGATCAGCAGTCGCAGCAAATATCAAGTATTGTACAAAGCATTAGTAGCATTGCTGAACAAACAAATTTATTAGCATTAAATGCCGCAATTGAAGCGGCTAGAGCTGGTGAGCAAGGTCGAGGCTTTGCCGTTGTTGCTGATGAAGTTAGGCTGCTTGCATCGCGTACATCAAAAGCAACAGAAGAAATTGTAGAAGTGGTACAGCGCAATCAATCACAAACCCAAAATACGGTTGCTGTAATAGAAAAAGGTAAAGAAAAAGCAGAGCAAGGCTTAGCCTTATCTAAAGAATCTGGTGACGTGATGCAAGAGATCCAACAAGGCGCGCAAGAAGTTGTGAATGCGATTGGGCAATTTACCAGTGAGCTTAAAGCCAACGGTTAGATTAGCTTTGTCCTTATTCTATAGCGGGCACTTTTAATGGTGCTCGTTTTAATCTTATACCTCAATATCCCCCTGAAACTCATTTAATAATTTCATATTTAACAACTATCCCTTTGTTAACTCATTAATCAGTTTGAAATAAATTCCCACCCTTCCTAAATGATAATAAGTTGTTGCATTTTTGTTCGTTGTTCCTAATACTAGTGAGCGCTTAGGCTGACAAGCTTACGCAGACCAACATGAATACCTTAAATGACAATAAAATATTAAGTACACAACATTAAGGAATTGTATGAACAACAAATACACACACAAATTAATTAAGCCAAGCCACCTAATCGGTGCGGGACTTGCTATGTTAATGAGCTTTTCTGCAGCGAGTAAAGACTACAAAATTATATTAATTCATGGTTTACAAACCTCGCAAATAACCAATAAATCGGGAAGTGATGTAATTAATGATGGTGAAACATATTGGCAATCGTACTGGAATAATCGTGCGGATGAGCGAATTGACTGGCCTGCTTATGAACGCGTTGAAGGTAAGATTGCTACCGATTGGGTATGGCCTAAATTAAAGCAAATTTCACGCTCTAATTTATGCAGTGATGGCTGTGTATTTGTAACACATTCAACAGGTGACTTAGTTGCACGCCATATTATTGATAATCAAGAAAACTGGTTAGAAAACGAAGGATTACAGCCGCTTAATATCGTGGCTACGTTTGATTTAGCAGGCGCGGGCGGTGGAAGTGAGCTTGCTGACGTCGCTGTTAGTGCTTTAACTGGCGCATCATGGAACTTTGCGGTCGATGCTGCACTCAAATGGTGGCTAGGAAGTGATGTAACCGAGGCCGTTGGCGTATTACACGATTTAAAAGTGAATAACGCCCGTAAAATATCACCATTTCCTGATGCACGTACACCTCGTTTACGCTTTGTGGCAGATGGTAATGCATACTTAGGATTAACAGGTGGATTTTTAAAAGGCAATGATGACTCGGTGGTTGCATCGCACTCTTCATGTGGTGCAAGTTCAGCTCGTTCATTTGGAAGTTGTAGTCAAAGTATTGATACTGATGGCCGTTTAAAATCGCAAGGTGATGCGGTAAATAGCTTTATGCCAAACCATTATCCAATGATGATGAGTGACAGTTATAGCCATAACGAAATACATAATGCCCAGCGCAAAGGTAATGTAACAATCGCCATGAATAACGTAAATGTTGAAGGTGACACGGTAGGGTTTAATACGTTTGATAAAACTACAGGTAGTTGGTTTTGGAAAAAACAATATCGTTATATTAAGGATTCAAATAATTTAAGCGCATCAGCACTTATTTATAATGTGATCCCATAACATGCAAGGTGTGTAGCTCAAAGCTATACGCCTTATAAAGGATTAAATTAACTAATGAAAAAATTTTATGTCGTTGCTTTAATTATTAGCACTATTTTATTTTCGCTATGGTTTACTGGTAAAAATGATGCTCATAAAGCTGCTGAGCCAATAAAACCACAGATTAAACACAGTGCGAACGCAGCTGATTTATCACCTGTAAAAGTGATTCCCATAGATGTACCTAAAAAAAATAAAACACAATCAAAAAAGCAAGTCGCGTTTAATGAAGACTTAACAAAAGCGGCGCAGCAAGTGGTTATGCAATACCAAAGCGCACTCAAATTTCCTCCTTATTCTCAACCATTAAGCCCACTAGATGAAGACCGATTAAAACCAAACCAGTTTTACCCTGTGTCAAGCCCTATTGACGAAAGTGGTGATGCTTTAACGTTAAGTATTAAGCAGTATCGTTTTGTATACCCAGAAGAAATAATAATAAGAGTAAGTGCTCAAGGACTTGGTAAAGTAGTCGTTGAGCTTGCCAATATAGATACAAAGGAAGTATTAAATACCCATACGGGCAATGCACGTGAAGGTGAGGCAACTATCACCTTTAAAGGAGAGGATGATTACCCTTGTAGTTTGCAAGTGTATGTACAGGGCGATGTTGACGGTAAAAAAGTACCCGTAGTTGCGCAAATTCAATATATGCCGCCAAGTGCTACTTTAACAGGTTTTGAAATTGCTTATGCTCAAAATGAAAACATGGTTATGCCAGCTAATTTAACGGTGATAAAAAGTGGTTTGTATCGTGTTAGGGCGAATTTATATAGTGGTGATACACCACTTGCCCATTTGGTATCTAAGGAACGCTTAACACAAGGGAGACAAACCGTAGACTTAAAAGCTCATTGGTCAGTATTACCTAAGGGCGTTACCGATATGCGCTTAAGTGATTTTGTAATAGAAAGAATGTCGCCAAGCCCAGGTGAGCGTAACAGCTTTGGGAATAGTGAAATAAGCCATTTTGATATAAACGATTTCTCGTACGATAGCTTGCAACAGTTGCCATACCAGGCCAATGCACAAGAAAAGTTAAGTTTAGAGTTTTTACAAGGTTTAGCTGAGAGTTAAAAATAGAACGCAATGCTGAATTGGTAAATTTAAGGGGGTTGTACATAAATACAACCCCCTTAAATTTGTTAGCTTAGGTTTATAGTAACTACACTTGGCGCTTCTTGTTCATCAAGCTCATTAGTAACAGGCACTTTAGGAATATCTGGCTTATCAAGAGCTATATCGCCACCATCAATGATTTCACCTGTTTGTAAGTTTTTAAAATCAAACAAATCAGCATCAGCTAAGTGTGAAGGCACGACGTTTTGCATTGCTGTAAAAATACTCTCAATACGGCCTGGGTGCTCAGCATCCCATTTAGCGAGCATTGCTTTTGTATGTTTACGCTGTAGGTTTTCTTGCGAACCACACAGGTTACACGGAATAATTGGATAACCTTGTGCAAATGCGTATTGGCTTATATCGATTTCTTTACAGTATGCAAGTGGGCGAATAACCATGTGCTCGCCATTATCACTCATTAATTTAGCCGGCATACTTTTTAGTTTACCGCCATAAAACATGTTCAAAAATAAGGTTTCAATCATGTCATCACGGTGATGCCCAAGGGCTATTTTAGTAGCGCCTATCTCATTTGCTGTGCGGTATAAAATACCACGACGTAAGCGTGAGCAAAGTGAACACGTTGTTTTACCTTCAGGGATAATATCGGTAACAATGCTGTAGGTATCTTCTTCTACAATTTTGTACTCAACATTTAGTTTATCAAGGTACTGGGGTAGTACATGTTCAGGGAAACCTGGTTGTTTTTGATCAAGATTTACAACAACTAGGTCAAACTTTATAGGTGCTACACGTTTTAAATGTTGAAGCATTTCAAGCATGGTGTAGCTATCTTTGCCGCCTGATAAACACACCATAATACGGTCGCCTTCTTCAATCATATTGAAGTCCATAACAGCTTGACCAGTTTGGCGACGTAAACGCTTTTGCAGCTTATTTAAGTTAAATTGAGCTTTAGCTTGATCTGAGTGTGACAATTACGCCCCCTAGTAAAACAATACAGCAAAGTTATTTGCTAAAAATAAAGGGGCGTATTATACCCAAACCACCTGAATATGCGAGTTTAGGATGTAATTAAAAGCAATTTAAACACGGTATTTTTAGCAAGTAGTATATGAGCTGTTACTTGCTAAAAATCTTTTGGTTAATCTAGTTTTTTGCAAGTGGGCTCACGTAACCATCGGGTTTGAGTGCCAGTACATCACAGTCTAGGCTATCAATTACATGCTCTGCTGTGTTACCTACAAGAGCAGCACTTAAGCCGGTACGCCCAACGGTACCAATAACAACTAATTCGCTATTTAACCGCTTCGCTACATCAGGGATTACATCCTCTGGCAGGCCTTCTTCAATAAAACATTGCTCTGGGTTTAAATTAAACTCTGCAGCAAGTGCATTGGTTGATTCATGATGATGTTTTTTAACTGATTCGTTATAAAGCCCCGGGTTAAACTCAGGAATTTCGATTGCGATATTTATGGGCGTTGCAGGATAAGCATTAACTAAATTAAGTTTTGCGTTGGCAAGTTCACATAAAAATTGTGCGTCTTTAATAACGCGTTTATTAAGTGCTACATGCTCTTCATTTTCGCTAACTGCATTTACAGCAGCTAAAATATTACCGTGAGCAGGCCACGCCATTTCTTTTACAAATAAAACCGGAGCTGGGCATTTGCGTACTAAGTGCCAATCGGTCGGGGTAAAAATAACGGATTTAAGTGCACCATGTTGATGTGTGCCTTTAATTACTAGATCGTACTTTTCATCAATTACAGTATCGATTATGGCTTCGTAAGGGCGATTATGCCAAACCACTTGGGTTTCAATATTTATATCTTTGTAAGGAGAGACTAAATCGTTTAGCCATAGCTCACGATCTTTTAGTACAGCGTCACGCATTGCTTCGCGTTCATCGCCTGATAGCATGGTTGTCATTTCGTAAGAGAAGTCGTAAACCGTCATAAAAGCGGTAATACTTGCGCCAGACTTTTTAGCTAAATCTATTGAACGTGCTAAGCCGTGTTGATCGTCTTTGGTAGGGTCAATAACCGCAATAATGCGTTTAATAGTGTTCATATGCTACTCCATTTACATAACGGGTGTACATTTAGTGTAACGTAAATATAAAACAGTTAAAGGGGTAGCATATAAATTGTTGTTCTAAATCAAACTATTTAATTTGACGAGGCTTAACAATTGCCGCTGTTTTAGCCAAGGCATCATTATCTAAAATTGTAATAAATTTACCTTCTACTTTAATTAAGTCTGCTTTTTGAAAACGACTTAATAAACGACTAATAGTTTCTACAGTAAGGCCTAGATAGTTGCCTATTTCACCGCGAGTCATCGTAAATCTAAATTCCTTACGCGAAAAACCGCGCTCACCAAAGCGCTCAGATAAGTTATAAATAAAACTAGCTAGGCGCTCTTCTGCTGATTTTTTATTGAGTAGTAACAGCATTTCTTGATCGTAAGTAATTTCGCTACTCATTAAACGCATTATTTGTTGGCGAAGTTTAGGTAATTTCCCTGATAGTTCGTCAAGAGTATCGAATGGGATTTCGCAAACCATTGACGTTTCAAGTGCTTGTGAGAAACTTGGATGAGTCATTTTATTTATCGCATCAAAACCAACTAGATCGCCAGCTAAATGAAAGCCAGTAATTTGCTCATCACCTCGCTCTGATAATGTGTACGATTTAAATGAGCCTGAACGTACTGCATAAATAGCCTGTAAAGGTGCGCCTGATTCAAATAAGTAGTCGCCTTTATGGAGAGGTTTTTTTCGCTCAATAATTTCGTCTAGCTTGTCCATTTCTTGGCCATTAAGTGAAAATGGCAAACACAATTGACTAATACTGCAGTTATTACAGCTAATAGCACAATTACCTTTAGTACGGCTTTGAGAGAAATCCATAATTTAATCCGTTTAAATTTTTATTCACGACATTGTGTAGATTAATGTACCAACTTGTCGGTTGCAATAATCAATAAGTAGATACCATACCAAATTATAACACTGCCTAATACAATTCGGGTCCATGGATGGTTAATAATAGTATTTAGTTTTTGCGCTGCAACGCCTAACGTGAACATCGCGGGAAAAGTACCCAGAGCAAAGCAAAGCATAACTAAAGCACCATCTAAAGCACTAGGACTAGTCATCGCCCATGTAAGCGCTGAATATACTAAACCACAAGGCAGCCAGCCCCACAAAGCACCGTAACCTAAGGCTTTAAAAGGAGAGTTGATAGGCATTAAATATTTATTTAGTTTAACAATGTGTTGCCACACTAAAGTTTTGCCAATTCTTTCTAACCACTGCAAAGTAGGGCCCAAGCGCATTATATACACGCCAACGAGGAGCATAAAAATAGCAGCAATGAATGAAAGGGCTAAAGAAAAGGACGTATTTTGCCTTGCAAATTGGCTACTAATTCCTGCAACAAGTGCGCCTGCTGCTATGTAGCTCAGGGCACGTCCAACATTATAGGCAAATGAATAGGTAAATGTTTTGCGTTTGTCACTAGCCAGTTGTAATGAGCTTGCAATACCGCCACACATAGCAATGCAATGACCGCTACCGATTAGGCCCATTAAAAATGCGCTGGTATAAAGAGGGTCAATCATTACTTTTATTATGTTGCTCTTTGTCGTCTTCAAACAAAATACTATGACCTTGCTTGTTTAAATCTGAAAACTGCTCACTTTTTACTGCCCAAAAAAATACGCCAATAGCAATAATGACAAATAAAATGGCAATAGGGATCAAAATGTAAATTATGCTCATAACTTTAATAGCCTTAGTGAATTACTAATCACAATAATTGAGCTGGCAGACATGCCAATAACAGCCATCCATGGGGCTACTAAGCCCAGCGCTGCCAATGGTAATATGGAAGCATTATACAATAAAGACAGCGCAAGATTTTGTTTAATAATACGTCTGGTTTGTTTGGCAACATTAAGTAAATGACCAATGGAGGCTAAATCGCTATTAAGAAGCACTACATCAGCACTATTTTTTGATATGTCAGCACCGGTTTCCATAGCAATTGATAAATGCGCGCTGGCAAATACTGGGCTGTCGTTTATGCCATCACCGACCATAGCAACCACTTCGTTTTGTGAAGACCATTGCTCAACTGCGGTTTGTTTATCCTGTGGGGAACATCCTGATTGTACGCTTTCAAGTTTAAGCTGTTTAGCTACTTTTTGCCCTGCATCTGACGCGTCACCGGTTAACATATGACACGTTAAGTTTTGCGATTGAAGAGACTCTATAAGCTTTTTCGCATCGTTTTTTACTTTATCAACAAAGTAAAAACGTGCAACAACTTGTTTATTTATATATAAGCTTGCTTGTGCATTCGATTTTTTGCTATCAAACCAGCCACTTTTACCAATTGCGTAATGATGAGTTGCATCTTGTGCGCTAATTCCTAGCCCTGGATGTACTTCAACGTTATCAAGAGTGTTATGTACGGGCGTGATTTCATCAAATGCGCTGGCAATAGGATGCTCAGAATAACGCTCTAGCATGGCTGCCATATCTAGCACTTGCGTTTTTGTATATTGTTTATCGATTATATCTACTTCATCAAGGCTAAATTTACCTTGCGTAAGTGTGCCTGTTTTATCAAATGCAAATAAAGTGATTTGTGAGAGTGTTTCGAGCACATGTGCTTGTTTTATTAATACGCCTTTTCGAGTAAGTGTTGCCACTGCACATGTAAGCGCGGTGGGTATAGCTAAACTCAGCGCACACGGGCAGGTAGCAACTAAAACCGAAATGGTGATCCAAAATGCGTGCTCAGGATCAATTTGGTACCAGCCGATCGCTGTAAGTGAAGCAAATACAAGCAAACAAGCTATGAACCACTGTGCGACTTTATCAGTAATTTCAACTAGTTTAGGGCGCTTGGTTAATGCGTTATGTTGCAGGCGTATTATTTGATTTAAAAGTGTATTTTGGCCAATTTTATTAATTTTTATTTCAATAACGCCGTCGTGGTTAACGCAACCGGCATAAACATTGTGACCAATAAATTTAGTTACAGGTTGATGCTCCCCCGTCATCATTGACTCATCAACGGTGGTTTTACCTTTAATTAGTTCGCCATCGGCAGGAATCGTTTCACCCGCTTTAATAAGTACTACGTCATTAAGTTTTAGTTTTTTGGCTGCAATTATAAGCTCTTCGCCACTTTCGTTAATGGTGCGGGCTGTTAATGGCAATAGTTTTTGTAAGTTGGCAGTAAACTCACTCGCTTTTAAACGCGCTCTAAATTCAAGATATTTACCTAACAACAGTAAAAAGGTAAACATGCACACAGATTCAAAATACACTTCGCCGACTTGCATAAATGTGGCGTAACAACTTGCACCAAATGCGCCAAAAATGGCCAGTGATACAGGTAAATCCATATTGAGCTGTTTTGCTTTTAAGCCATTTATAGCGTTGGTTAAAAAGGGCAGAGCACTATATAAAATAACTGGTGAGGCCAGTACTAAGCTGATCCATCTAAAATACTGCTCAAAATTACTGTCCATGCCTGAAAACATGCCAAAGTACATGGCAAATGCAAACATCATTACTTGCATGGTCATTAAACCGGCAACACCTAAACGGCGAATATAGGCTTTTGCTGTTTGTTGCTTTTGTTGGGATTCAGTATCGGCTTGAAACGGGTAGGCTTTATAACCAATCTTAGCAAGCGCAGTAATTACTTCGCTTAATGGGGTGCTGGTTTTATCCCATTGGATCATAGCGCGGTTAGTGGATGTGTTTACATCAACACGTTTTACTGAGGTTAAATTTAATAGTTGTTTTTCGATAAGCCACGCACAAGCGGCGCAGGTTATACCTTCGACACTCAGTAATACTTCTGAGATATTATCGTTAGTGGCTATAAATTCGTCTTGAATGTCTTCGTTGTCATAACTTTTTATAAATGCGAGTTGCTCGGGTACCAATTGTTCCACTTTACCTGCACGTACGGTCCGATATTTGTAGTAATCGGTCATACCTTGGTCAACGATGTTTTGTGCAACAGCTTGGCAGCCAATGCAACACATTGGCTGGGCTTTATCGTCAATTATAACGCTTGCACTAAATCCGTTTGGCACATTTTCAAGGCAATGAAAACAAGAGTTAGACATAGTTATACTACTTATAATTAGGAGTAACTAAAACAGTTTGTACAGTTGGTAACGTTATATTTTCTTTCATTTTCCAACTGCCATCTATAGGCTCAATAAATACTGAGTAGGCACCTGGTGTGTACATATCAAGTAGTGCTGTAAACTCTTGATTGGCATTAGGGGTTAGAGTAGCGGTAAAGTCATGTGCTTTAATTGTGCGGTGGTAAAAAGAGAGTTTTAATACATGCACATTGCTGCTGTCGCCTTTTGTAAATTTAAAGCTTACGCGCTCATTGGTTACATTTAATCCGCCATGCAGATAAAGCGCTTTTGCTTTTTCAAACTTAGTAAGTTCTAAGTTGATTGCTTTACCTTTTTTGTAGTAGTCGTCAACAACCATATCTGGACCGTTACCTATTGCCGTAATAAATAGGCTAATACAGCCAATAATGGCTACTAACGGAAAAAAGATTAAAAACCAAGGCCAAAAATTCTTATACCACGGAGTAGGTTGCATAGTTGCTCTAAATTAGTTTAGGGAGGTTTATTTTATAGGATTTATACGTAAAAGACTAAAAAAAAGCCTCACAGTGGAGGCTTTTTTGATCTGGATTAATCTATTGAATTAAATAAATTAATTTATAAACATTTTATTAACCGCATGCTTATTTATCTTGCGATAAACTGTAAACATAGGCTGTTAATAAGTGAATTTTTTCTTCACCTAAAATGTCTTTCCATGCAGGCATTACACCAGCACGACCATGGTTAAGTGTTTCTTCAACTGCACGTTTGGAGCCATTGTATAACCAAATGTTATCTGTCAGGTTAGGCGCGCCAAATGGTAGGTTGTGTGCAACCGACCCTTTACCGTCAGCACCGTGACATGCGGCACACATTGCAAACTTAGCTGCACCTGCTGCTGCATCTTTTTGGTTAACAGTACGACCAGAAAGACTCAGCACATGTGCTGTCATTTCTTTAACGCCTTGCTCACCAAGAGCATCGCCCCAAGCTGGCATTGCAGCTATACGACCATTAAGGAGTGTTTCTCTAATTTTGTCTGGTGTTCCGCCATATAACCAATCTTTATCAGTTAGGTTAGGAAAGCCGGTACCACCACGCGCATCAGAGCCATGACATTGCGCACAGTTTTGTGAGAACAAACGCTGACCAATTTCGATGGCTAATTGACCATCTGTTTGCTCGTGTTTGTCGCCATTTTCTAGAGCAACTTGCTGCGCTGCATCACCTTCAAACTTAGAATTAACTAAATCTAAAACCGGTACCTGTGCCAACTTATTAAAAATAGGACCGAAGCGTTCTTCTGCAGCTTCATACTCTTTATCAAGTTTAACAAAGCGACCTTCTGCTTTGGCCTCTGCAACTGCTTTTTTAGATTCAGCTAAAGACGTAATACCTTGGTTAGAACTAGTCCATTTACCTAAACCTTCCCAGTTGCCTAAACCTGGGTAAGCTGCAAGGTAATATACTGACCAAATAAAAGTTGCGAAAAACATGTAAGTCCACCATTTTGGTAGTGGATTATTTAGCTCTTCAATGCCGTCAAATTCATGTCCACAGCTTTCACCTTCTTTTACGCCAGCATAGTTTTTTAAGTTCCAAACTAATAGGCCAAAGATGATGCATAAGCATGCAAGGGTTAATACAATAACCCAAATACTCCAAAAGCTAGTCATTTTTCAGACTCCTTTTCCTCGTTAGAGAGTGTGTTGTCATGTTTTTTTTCATCTTCGAAAATGGCATTAGCTGCGCTATCAAAACGGGTTTTGCTTCGCTTACTATATGCCCATGCAACAATCACAATAAACAATACTAAAATTACCAGAGTCAAAATGCCTCTGTATGTTCCGTAATCCATAATTTTTACTTCAAGTGGGTGCCAAGTTGCTGTAAATACGCGATTAGAGCTTGTATTTCTGTTGCGCCTTTGCCGTCATTCATAGCATTAACTTTATCAACATCAGCTTGAAGCTCTTCGTCGCTGCCATAACCTAAACCCGGATGTTTTGGGTTTTCTGGGTTAATAGCAAAAGTATCACGGAAAATTTGTAGTTTTTTCAGAGTAAGGCTGGTATCAACCGTATTCTCTGCTAACCAAGGAAAGCCTGGCATGTTTGACTCAGGAACCACAGCGCGTGGGTCAACTAAGTGAGCATAGTGCCAGTCGTCCGAGTAGCGCTTACCAACACGAGCCAAATCAGGACCAGTACGTTTAGAACCCCATAAGAACGGGTGATCCCAAACAGATTCACCGGCTACAGAGTAATGACCATAACGCTCAACTTCATCACGAAAAGGACGAATCATTTGTGAGTGACAGTTAGAACAACCTTCACGCACGTAAAGATCACGGCCTTCCATTTCTAAAGCATTAAGAGGGCGTAGGCCTTCTACTGGTTTAGTTGTATCGTCTTGGAACATTAGCGGAGTGATCTCAACTAGTGCGCCAAAGCTAATAGCAAAAACAGTCAGAATAGCCATAAGGCCAACGTTCTTTTCTACTATTTCATGTTTGTTTTGCGAATTTTTCTTGCTCATCATCTCACTCCGTTATGCTAATTGTGCTTGCGCGTCTAATTTCAGAGATTCTTTCTCAGCTGAAATAGTGCGGTAAACGTTATAAGCCATAACTAACATACCTGTTACGATGAATACACCGCCTACAAAGCGCATGATATAGAAAGGATGCGACGCTTCTAAAGACTGCACAAAGCTGTACATTAATGTACCGTCAGCATTCACTGCACGCCACATTAGACCTTGCATTACACCAGAGATCCACATTGCAACAATGTATAAAACAACACCTACAGTGTGTAACCAGAAGTGGGTATTAACCAATTTAACGCTGTACATACGACCTTGCGCGAATAACGCAGGAATTAAGTGGTAGATAGCACCAATTGAAATCATAGCAACCCAACCTAGTGCACCTGAGTGTACGTGGCCGATTGTCCAATCTGTATAGTGAGATAACGCATTTACAGATTTAATTGCCATCATAGGACCTTCAAACGTAGACATACCGTAGAAAGATAATGAAACAACTAAGAAACGAAGTACTGGATCGGTACGTAGTTTATGCCACGCGCCAGATAGCGTCATAATACCGTTGATCATACCACCCCAAGACGGTACGAATAGGATAATAGACATAACCATACCTAAACTTTGCGTCCAATCAGGAAGCGCAGTGTAGTGAAGGTGATGAGGACCAGCCCAGATATATAATGAAATTAGAGCCCAAAAGTGAACTACCGATAAACGGTATGAGTAAACTGGGCGACCTGCTTGTTTTGGTACAAAGTAATACATCATACCCAAGAAACCAGCAGTTAATAGGAAACCTACAGCGTTGTGACCGTACCACCACTGAACCATAGCATCTACCGCACCTGCGTAGATTGAGTATGATTTAGTTAACGACACAGGCACTGCCATGCTGTTTACAATATGAAGCACTGCAACAGTGATAATAAAGCCAGCGTAGAACCAGTTAGCAACATAAATATGCGACACTTTACGCTTAATTAAAGTACCAAAGAATACAATAGCGTAAACAATCCAAACCACAGCGATTAAAATATCGATTGGCCATTCAAGTTCTGCATATTCTTTTGAGCTAGTAATACCAAGTGGTAATGTAATTACTGCTAATACAATAACGAGCTGCCAGCCCCAAAAAGAAAAGGCGGCGAGTTTGTCTGAGAAAAGACGCGTTTGACAAGTACGTTGTACGACGTAATAAGACGTCGCAAAAAGTGCACTGGTACCAAATGCGAAAATTACTGCGTTCGTGTGTAACGGACGTAGTCGAGAGTAAGTTAACCATGGTGTATCAAAGTTAAGTGCTGGCCAAGCTAATTGGGCAGCAATCAGAACCCCAATACTCATGCCAACGATGCCCCAAATCACTGTCATAATAGCGAATTGGCGTACAACCTTATAGTTATACTCAGTTTGTGATGCTACTGTTTGGCTCATTTTCTGGCTTCCGCTGCAATAAATGCGTTTAGAAATGAATTACCCACCTTTAAAAGTGGGGCCTACTATTTTCTCAAGCGTGTTATCTAAAACTTTCAATACATGAAAGCTTCAGAAAAAAAACTTGAGAAACCCTTATTTTTTGCGGGTGAAATGATAAATTTTTTGGCCTAAAAAAGATAGGTCAATTACATAAAATTATGACATCAATCAATGTTTGTGAGCTTGTTGTTTATTTTTTGATACAGTTTGTGCCTAATTTGGCTTAATAGTAACACCCGCACTTGTTATTTGCAGTCGCGATTATTAGTATTTGCTTTTCTTTAGTGCGAAATTGTTATGCTTATATATAGGTTAAGTTTATTCACCGCGGTATTTCTTTTATTAACAGCGTGTGATTTTTCCAAAAATACAGATGAAAAATTTCTAAAAAATGCCACATGCACAGCCAATTTGCCTTGTACTTTTTCAAATGATGTTAAAGTATGGTTAAGCGAGAAAACTATTTCTCCCGAAACCCCATTTACTATTTTTAGTGATTTACCAACAAATATTACAATTGAAGATGCCAAGCTCAAAGGCATTACTATGTATATGGGTTACATTCCTCAGCAATTTAATAAACATAATGGTCTGTGGCAGAGCAATACCATGGTTGGCATTTGTTCTGAGCAAAATATGCTCTGGAATTTAGAGCTAACCGTTAAAGATAATGCCACTTCTGTAGTACAAACTCTCAATTATTCTTTTTACGTAACTTATTAAAGTTGCGACTACAAACTCTTGTATACAGCTTACATTTTTGATGTGAGTTCGTTTTCTTATACATACGATTATTTGAGTGACAAGATCAATAAAATTGCCTTTTTAGGTTTTAATACTGACAAAACTTCAATAGTGAATAAGTGCTCTCAAAAAGTTCAACTTTAATTACGACTGAATAAAAAATCTAATCAAAAAACCTTCCAAAGAGGCTAAATAAGACTATTTAAGCACCAAGCATGCATAAATATGGTTATTAATTAACATTTAGTTTTGCGGTTTTAATAATGTGCTGTGATTAAGTTGTTAATTTGTCTGTTTTTGGTACATAGCTCAGTTAATTACCTTTGATTACAAAGTGAATCACTTTGGTTTCAGGTGTGTTTCTAATGTTTCATTGTTTTTTCAAGGTATTGTTTTTAAAGTGTATTTATTAATTAACAATGAAACATAATGTAACCTATGTACCTACTATAGTTATTCTATTTTATTTCTTGATATAAATTGAGCTGTCGTTAAGTTTTCGTTCAGTTAAAGACGCCTAAGTTGCCCACCTGACTCACTATTTTAATAAAAAGTGAGCATTACCAATAAAGGTAAATTTCCAACAAGTAGGGTTCTTTCATGAAAAAATCAACTCTTGGTTTAGCTGTAATTGCAGCATTTCCAATGTTCTCAAGTGTGCAAGTTCTAGCTGCTGAAGACTCAGCACAAGCAATCGAAAAAATTCAAGTAACGGGTTCTCGCATTAAGCGCGCAGATATGGAAACCGCTAGCCCAGTTACTATAATCGGTGCCGACGATATCGCTGCTTCAGGCGCTGTATCAGTAGATTCTGTACTACAAAAAATGACCGCTACAGGCGGCGCAATGACAAACCCAGGTATCAATAATGGTTCTGGTGGTAATGCATCTATTGATTTGCGTGGTTTAGGTTCACAACGTACTTTAGTACTTGTAAACGGCCGCCGTATGATTAACTCAGGTACAGGCGCTGCTTCTACAGTTGATTTGAATACTATACCGGTATCTATGATCAAGCATATTGAAGTACTTAAAGATGGTGCATCTGCTGTTTATGGTACTGATGCTGTTGCGGGTGTTGTAAATATTATCTTAAAAGATAACTTTGAAGGTTTAGACCTTAATGTTAAATCAGCAATCACTACTGAAGGTGATGCAGATGAAACGTCTTTTGATATTACAATGGGTGGAAACTTCGGTCGTGGTAACGTTGTAATAGGTTTACAGTACACAGACCGTGGCGATGCTTCTCAGGCTGATCGTAGCTTTTCTGATTGTCCATTAACTGAAGATGGCGATGGCAGTGCTCCATACTGTTCTGGTTCTTCTTACACTCCTAATGGCCATGTTTGGTCAGGTGATGAATCTTTGCAAGGTCAGGCTGATAATGGTTGGCACGACTTTGGTACTAGTGATGCCTACAACTATTCTCAATCTAGCTACTTATACACGCCAATGCGTCGTTTAAACCTTACTGGTATTGGTAGCTTTGATTTAACTGATGACACGCGTTTATACTCTGAGTTTACATACTCAAAACGTTGGTCAGAGCAGCAATTAGCGCCACAACCAGTATGGTTCGACTTTGACTACGCAGACTGGATGGGCGATTCTTTAATTGACCAAAATATTAACTACGGTGATGAAGTTTCTTACGGTCGCCGTATGGTTGACACTGGTACACGTGACTCATCTCAAGTAGTTGATACAGTTCGTTCTGTTATCGGTGCTGCAGGTTATTTAGATAATGGCTTAGAGTGGGATACATCAGTTATTTTTGGTCGTAATGACTCAGTAGATCGCTTAAGCAACCTTCACAATATGGGTTCAATTCAAAGCGAAATTGAAGCTGGTAACTTTAACCCACTTTCACAAGCTTCATGGTCAAGCAGTAGCTTTAGTGACTATGTTTACACTGAGCAAAACTCAGGCGGCAGTCAATTATTTATGATTACAGCTGCGCTTTCTGGTGAGTTAATGGAAGTACCTGCGGGCTTTGTAGGTTTTGCTGCAGGTCTTGAACGCCGTGAAGAAAAAGCGTGGTACACACCAGATTCGATCACTTCACAAGGTCTTGCAAATGACCCACGTGTTGATGCAACAAGCGGTCGTTTTGATGTAAACGAAGCATACCTTGAGCTTGCTATTCCTTTAGTAGCAGATGCTTACTTAGCACAAAATGTAGAATTAAGCGCTGCGATTCGTGCTTTTGATTACAGCACATTTGGTTCTGATGAAACGTGGAAACTAGGTTTAACTTGGCGTGTAAACGACGAACTAATGTTCCGTGGTGTTCGCTCTACAGCTTTCCGTGCTCCTACAGTTGCTGAGTTATACTCAGGTGATTCTCCATCTTATGAGCAAGTTAGCTTTACAGGCGCACAAGATCAGGCTGAAGTAACCGTTGGTGGTAATGATGAATTAACACCTGAATTAGCTGATACAGTTACCGTTGGTGTAGTTTACGAACCAGAATGGTTTGAAGGTTTCTCAATGACGTTAGATTACTACGACATTGAAATCGAAAACGCTATTGCTACAGTAAACAACCAATACATTGTTGATTCATGTCTTGCATCAGATGGTTCTTTAGCGAATCAATCAACAGCACTTTGTAGTTCAGCAAATATCGATTTTAACCAAAGCACAGGTCGTATCGCGTTTAATAACCAACTACAAAACGTAGGTTATGAGCAAACAAAAGGTTATGACTTAAACTTAAATTACAAATTTGATTTAGCTGGTCTTGCTTGGAATACGTCATTAGATGTTACTTACCTTGACGAGTACACTGTTGATGTTATTGAATCAAGTATTGATTACGCTGGTTTAATTACTTCTGGTATCGGTGGTTATGCTGACGTAAAAGCAAACTTTGAGCTAGATGTTAAAGGTGATGCTTGGTCTGCTAACTACAAAGCACGTTACATTGCAGGAATGGATAGCTACAGCTGTTTAGGTAAAGAATCTACATGTTATGCACCAACAACACCATCTGTTGTTTACCATGATGTGAGCGGTTCTTACTTTATCAGTGAAATGGTTTCGTTAACTGCTGGTGTAAATAACTTATTTGATAAGCAACCACCATACTACTCAGGTAACAACGATTCTAATACTGACCCGTACACATATGATGTACTTGGCCGTCGTGTATTTGCTGGTGTAAACGTTAAATTTTAACTAGCACATTAATCGTATTAAGGCTCAGTATTTACTGAGCCTTTTTTATTGAACAAAACAAAGGAGACAAGTACACTAAAACGATATTTTAGAAGGAGAACTGATTGTTAAAACAAGATGAAAACTTATCTTTTGTCATTGAACCAGAGCTTACTCCTCGTTCTGAACAGCGCATAGATCTGTATTTTTCTATCCCTAATGAAATGGGGATTAATCCGCAAACGCTCACCGAAGAATCTTACTTTAATAACCACTTTAAATCACATTTAGCCTACAACGCTAACAACATACACTTGCCTTTAGTACGAAGCCGCTTTGTTAGTAAAAACAAAGGTGAGCAGCAAGATTATCGTCAAAACCTTAATTTATTTTGTTACCAAGTACGTTTAGCCCTTGATGCCGACATTAAAGATGCGTTAAAAATTGATGAAGCAGAAGACTTTTATAAACGCGCTAACGAAGTATATGAACAAAGTGAAGGACTTCTAAAAAAGCTGCGTCGCTATACGCCAGATGATGAAAAACTACTGCCATTTTTTACCAATGCTGATAACTATTTAAGTTGGCATGTTGAGCAATCATTTTTAAAGCTTTTAGATGAAGGCCCACGTAGTAGCGATTATGCAAAAGAGCGTAACGATTTAATGCAGTTTTGTAAAAACGAAAATGCGTACCGGGCTGACAAAAACTATAATTCTGAAACCACAATGCAAGACGCTAATCGAATAACAAATAAAATGCGCTTGCTACAACGCTTAATTGAGCATGGCGTTATATTACAGCGCCAAACACGGTTTCTTAACAGCTATCTTAAACGATTAGTTAAAGGCACTGTAACGGCAGTTATCATGGCATTCGTGATGGTTGTTATACTTAATGCCCGCTCAACGTTTACTGAAGTCACCGCGACGCTTATTTTAATTTTAGGGGTTATTTACGGGCTACGTGAAATATTTAAAGAAGATATTACGCGTATGATTTGGCGAGCTATTGTACAAGGGCGACCTAAGTGGAGATTTAGTTTTAAAAATAGTATTACTAAAGACAAAATAGCGAGTCAGCTAATTTGGCTTGAATACACACGCTTTAAAAAAATCCCTAAAGAAGTAAAATCTATATTTTCAAAACGTCGTCAACAAAATAAACAAGCTGCGCAGTGGTTACACTTTGCAAGTGAGACACGGGTAAGCGCGAAAGAATTTTTACCTGGTTACGATACCTTGCAACAAACGCTACAATTTAGTCTTGCGCCATTTGCGCGTTATTTAAAACGTGGTGAAGGGAAGTTATATCATTTAGACAGTAATAAAATTTCTAAGCAGGCGGTTGAACGGCGCTACCAACTTAACATGGTGCTTGTGCTAACCGAGGAAGATAGAACACTTTATCAACGCTATAAAATAACGTTAAATCGAAGTAAAATCGTTAATATTGAACTTATCTACTCCAAAAAATGAATTTTAGTAATTAAAAAAGGGACTGATAAAATCAGTCCCTTTTTTTAATTTATTTATTAGCTAAACCATGTTTACTATATAAAGTTACTTTGTTTGATACTAGCGTGATCTCGATATTTTTTGCTTCGTCGCCCCACACACAATTAGTATGCAGTGTTTTTTCAACACAGTTGTCCGCAGTGCCTAAAATGGTTTCAACTTCAGTCTTATCCATACCTACTTTGATTTTTTCGTAACTCTCAAGACTTACCTTAGAACAAGCCGCAAGGCTTAATGTAGCTGCGATGATAAGGAGTTTTTTCATTGTTATATCCTACTTAGTATTAATGTTTGAATTTTCTGATTTGGACAATCATGCCCATTCGTGGGTGGTCAAAGTAATGTACTTCACCACTTATTACACGTCTAAACTGAGAAAAGCGGGCTGACTCTATATCGCCATTTTCTAGCTTTTGGCTAATATCAAAATTAGCTGTAATGTATAAATAATGTCGTAAGTGTATTTTAAATAAACCGTCTAGTTCCCATTCTGCTTTTGATTGATCCGGGTCGTTAAATAGTTCAGGTTGTGAATTTAATAAACTTACAAAATCAGGGTTTGAATAGCTAGGGGTTACGTTAGAGTCACTTTTAAGGTGTTTACCTGCGATTAAATGCATGCTTGGTGCACGCGACTTACTTGCGCCTTCAAAGCGCCAGCCTGTATGTAGAATAGGTGTTAATCCTTTGCGATCTAGCTGCCTGTACTGCGCTTTAAATTGCAGCTGTTCTGGCGCTAATAAATAAGTTTGCTGCATATCATCTTTAGCGGGCGCTAGAGGCGTAACAGGTAGCTCATCATAGCTTTGTAGGTAGTTTGTACTGTCACCACATACACCCGATTGCGGGTTTGAATTAACTAATGAATCTGTAAAAGAGCGTTTTTGAAAACGCTCATCACCATCTATACAGGCTTGCATTGCTTGCTCTGTATAAAGAGGGGTCATTAAATCTAGAGAGTTTTTATCCTCAATAGCTTTGTGCTTAAGTGTAAAATCTTCTTGCAAATACGGAGCCGGGCGCTGTTTAAATACAAGCACCTCAACCTCAAACCAGCGTTCTGCAAATGCAGTGCTGCTAAACAAGCAGCATAAAATAACCAGCGATTTTTTTAGCAACATTAATGGCTAACCTTTTTTTCGAAATCTGCAATCATTGCAGTGACCATTTTTAAGCGTTCGCGAGCGTTAGCTTCACTAATTGCAAAGCGCAATTTATTTGCGCCATCCATTTTGTACACCTTAGGCGCACTTTGTATCAAACCAATGATGAAGCTAGGGTTAACCTTGGTATCTTGGCTAAATTCAAAATAACCACCTTTTGGGTTTGCCTCAATTTTTGTTATACCCAAATTACTGGCCTGCATTTTAAGCTGCTGCAAGCTGAACAAGTTTTTGGCTGCATCTGGCAGTAAACCAAAACGGTCTATAAGTTCTACCTGTAATTCGTCCATGTCGTCAAGGTTAGCACAACTTGCAACGCGCTTGTACATGCCTAAACGTGCATTTACATCGTGTATGTAGTCATCAGGTAATAGGGCAGCTAGTTTTAAATCTACTTCGGTTTGTTTTTGAAGTAGGTTTTCAAGCGTTGGCTCTTTACCTTCACGTAGTGCATTTACGGCCTGCTCGAGCATTTCCATATACAAACTAAAGCCTATAGTTTGCATTTGACCTGATTGATCGTCGCCAAGTAACTCACCGGCGCCACGAATTTCTAAATCGTGTGTAGCGAGGGCAAAACCCGCGCCTAAATCTTCCAACGATTCGATTGCTTGTAAGCGTTTACTCGCGTCTTTAGAAAGTGCTTTGGGGTCACCTGTGAGTAAATAGGCATACGCTTGGTGATGGCTTCGGCCAACTCGTCCACGTAATTGGTGTAATTGCGCAAGGCCAAGTTTATCAGCTCTGTCCATAATAATGGTATTTGCGGTAGGCACATCGATACCCGTTTCTATGATCGTGGTACACACCAGTACGTTGTATTTTTGATGATAAAAGTCAGTCATTATTTGCTCAAGCTCTTGCTCGCGCATTTGACCATGGGCTGAGGTTACGCTTGCTTCAGGCACCCATTCACTAATTTCTTGTGCAACACGCTCAATAGTTTCTACATTGTTATGCAAAAAGTAAACTTGGCCACCGCGTTTAATTTCTCGCAGTACGGCTTCGCGTATTAGTTCTACATCGCGTTGCCGTACAAAGGTTTTAACCGCTAAACGTTTAGCCGGTGGCGTTGCAATAATTGATAAATCGCGCATGCCGCTCATGGCCATGTTAAGTGTACGCGGTATTGGCGTTGCAGTTAGTGTGAGTATGTCTACATCGGCACGCAGAGCTTTAATTTTCTCTTTTTGGCGAACACCAAAGCGATGTTCTTCATCGACAATGAGTAAGCCTAAATCGTTAAACTTAATATCTTGCTGAATAAGTTTATGTGTACCAATAACTATATCGAGCTTACCGTTTGCCATTTTTTCAAGCGTATCTTTTTGCTCTTTAGTGGAGTTAAAGCGCGAAAGTACACCTACTTCAATAGGAAAATCAGCAAAACGGTCTTTAAAGTTTTCATAGTGCTGCTGAGCCAGCAAGGTGGTAGGCACTAAAATTGCCACTTGTTTATCATCGTTAACCGCTACAAAAGCAGCGCGCATGGCCACTTCTGTTTTACCAAAGCCTACGTCACCACATACTAAGCGGTCCATGGCTTGCTTTGATTGCATATCACCTAATACCGCTTCTATGGCGTTGCGCTGATCGTCAGTTTCTTCAAACGGAAAGCTATCGCTAAATTGACGATATGCGGGGGCATCTAGAGTAAATTTATTACCAGGCTTTGCTTGGCGCTGAGCATAAATGTCGAGTAATTCAGCGGCGACATCGCGAACTTTTTCAGCAGCACGTTTTTTTGCTTTTTCCCATGCATCTGAGCCAAGCTTATGCAGTGGGGCGCTGGCTTCTTCACCACCAGAGTAACGACTAAGCATATGCAGTGCAGATACTGGCACGTACAATTTAGCTTCACTTGCGTAAGTAATCGTAACAAACTCAGTAACTACACCTGCAGCATCAATTGTTTGCAAACCTTGGTAACGGCCAACACCATGATCAAGATGCACAACAGGTTGACCTTCTTTAAGCTCGGCTAAATTACGAATTAGCGCATCTTGGCTGGCTTCGTACTTGTGCTTGCGGCGTCTGCGCTGAGATACTTTTATGCCAAGTAGTTCTTGCTCGGTAATAATAGAAAGGCTTGGTTTAGTGCCAAGTACTACACTTTGCTCGAGCGGGCTTACTACTAAGCCTACATCACTTGCACTTTTTATAAATTGTTCGAGTGTTTCAAATTCTTTAAATTTTAAACCGCTTGGTTTTAAAATGCTCAGCAATGATTCGCGACGACCGTCCGATTCAACACTGAGTAATATGCGGCCTTTTTTCTTTTTTTGCTCTGCTACATAATTTATAAACTCGCCATAAGGTTCATGCTGTTTATGATCAATTCGAATGGCTGGCAGCTCGCTAACGCTTAAGTTTTTATTACCTGCTTTAGTGCCAAGCTTTGCAAGGGATAATCTAATACGTGCAAAATTGCCTAAATTAGAAAACAGCTCTTCAATAGGCTGATAAAGTACATTAGGTTCAAGTAATGGACGAAGTGGGTCAACTCTGCGGTTTTCATAGCGTACATTTATATCGTGCCAAAAGTTATCTGCCGCGAGCTCTAAATCACCTAGCTGCATAACAGTTGTTGTATCTGGCAAGTAGTCAAAAATAGTCGCTAGCTTTTCAAAAAACAACGGCATGTAGTATTCAATACCTGCAGGCCAGTTACCTTTGCTTACTTGCATGTATACAGAGTCTTGCTGCGAGCTTGCACCAAATTTTTCGCGATAGCTTATTCTAAAACGTTCAATATCAGCGTCGTTAGTAGGAAATTCATGCGCTGGAAGTAGCTCAATTTTATCTACTTTTTCATCAGAGCGCTGTGTTTCTACATCAAATAAGCGAATTGTGTCGAGTTCGTCATCAAAAAAGTCGAGTCTAAATGGATGCGGGCTACCCATTGGGTATAAGTCAACGATAGAGCCGCGTATAGCGTATTCGCCGTGCTCCATTACTTGTTGAACATTTAAATAACCAGCTTGCTCTAAATTGTCACGAAAGTTATGTGTGTCTAGCTTGTCGCCCACTTTAAAGTTTATTGTTGAACCGTAAATAAACGAGGCTGGGGCTGTGCGCAACATTAGAGTAGATACAGGCACAATTAACACACTTTGTTGTTCTTTTTTTAAGGTATTTAAAGTGGCTAAACGGGCTGAAATAATATCTTGATGGGGAGAAAAGTGATCGTATGGCAGAGTTTCCCAATCAGGAAATACCATGACTGGGTTATCGGGTAATAAATATTCTAATTCTGTTTCAAGGCGTAGTGCGCTTGGTGTATCAGGCGTAACAATCAAGACTAAGTTGTCTTGTTGTTTAACGCCTTCTGCAATGGCAATACTTAAACCACTTCCGCTTAGCTGGCCCCATTGAATTTTATCTTTTTGAGATTTTACCCAAGGCAAGGCTGCCCATTGCTCAAACGCCATTTATTACTCCATTTATAGTTGGCTCTTAGCAAGTAAGAGCCATCTTGAGTTAAGTTTACTTAGTCTCGGTATATTTTTGTTAGGTCTTTATAGTGATCAATTCTACGGTCACGTAAGAACGGCCAAATACGTCTTACGTTTTCTGAGCGTTTTTGATCAATTTCTACCACTAAAATTTGCTCATCAGTATTATTAGCCTCGGCTAGTAACTCACCTTGTGGGCCTGCAATGAACGAATTTCCCCAAAATGAAATACCATCACTTTGTCCGCTTGGGTCACTTTCATGGCCAACGCGGTTACAGCTAATTACCGGCACGCCATTGGCAACAGCATGGGCACGCTGGCTAATAACCCACGCATCTTTTTGACGAGTTTGCTCAGCAATGTCGTCGTTAGGATCCCAACCGATAGCGGTTGGGTAAATTAATACCTCAGCGCCAGCCATTGCCATTAAACGTGCAGCTTCAGGAAACCATTGATCCCAACATACTAGCACGCCTAATTTACCCACCGAGGTTTGAATAGGCTCAAAACCGATATCACCTGGGGTAAAGTAAAATTTTTCGTAAAAACCTGGGTCATCAGGAATATGCATTTTACGGTATTTACCCGCAATGCTGCCGTCTTGCTCTAATACAACCGCAGTATTGTGATAAAGGCCCGTAGCGCGTTTTTCAAATAAAGAGGCCACAATAACAATGCTTAGCTCTTTAGCAAGCTCACCTAAGGCATTACTGCTAGGGCCTGGAATGGTTTCGGCTAAATCAAATACGTCAACATTTTCGGTTTGGCAAAAATAGAGGCTTCGGTGTAGCTCTTGAAGTACAACCAGTTTTGCACCTTTTTGAGCTGCTTCACGAATGGCACTCATTGATTTTGCCATATTGTCCTGAGCGTTATCGGTATTGCTTTGTTGCACTAACGCAACGGTTAATTTTGCAGGGCTTGTCATTGTGCTGCTCCAGCTAAAAATCCACGAGGTAATTGCATTGTAATACAGTGCAGGCTGCCAAATTGTTCAATTATTGGTTGGCAATTAACGCCAATAATAGTGTGTTGTGGGTATGCTTTTTGAACTTGCGCAAGAGCACGCTCATCATTGGCATCATTATACGTTGGCACAAGCACAGCATTATTAATAATTAAGTAGTTAGCGTAGGTAGCCGGTAAGCGTGTTTGCTCATCGTCATAAGCGGCTTTTGGCCACGGTAACTCAATTAAGTTATATGGGGTGTTATCGGCAGTTTTAAAGGTTTTTAGTTGTTTTTCCATCGCATCAAGTGCGCTAAAGTGCTCATCAGTTTTATCGTCACACTGCACATATACAAGGGTATTATTTGGTGCAAAGCGCACTAAAGTATCAATGTGGCTGTCGGTGTCATCGCCCGCTAAATAGCCATGTTCAACCCATAAAAAACTCGTCGCGCCTAAGTACTCTTTTAAAAGAGCTTCAATATCATTTAGGTTTAAATCAGGGTTACGGTTTTTATTAAGCAAACATTCGCTGGTTGTTAGCAACACACCGTGCTCGTTTATTTCAATACCGCCACCTTCAAGTACCATATCAAGCGCTTGATATTGGTTGTTTGTGCTACTTAGCTCTTTTACCAAAGTACGATTAATTTGATTGTCTAATGCGCTTTCAAACTTATTGCCCCAACCATTAAAAGTAAAATCATATACTTTTAGTTGCTCTGGTGAGTCAATTGCGGCGCAAGTAAGCGGACCATGATCGCGCGCCCAGGTATCGTTAGTAGGCGTTACTACAAAATGGACACGATTAAGAGAGACGTTAGCACTATTTAGTAATGCTGTAATATGCACTTTTAAGGCACTGTTATGCGCCACAATAACAAGCTGTTGCTGCGTTGTTATGTGTTTAGCAAGTTCAATATATACAGGTTCTACACGCGCTAAGTTGTCGGCCCAATCGGTGTCTTTGTGAGGCCATGTAAGCATGACAGCGTCTTGCTCGGCCCATTCTGGTAAAAGTCTAAAGTTCATGAATTTTATATACTAATTAAGATGGCGCTAGTTTAGCATTTTACATAAAGATGTCAGCTAATTATCACTGTTTAGGTCGCCTTGGTTTTGATCAAGTTCTTGACGTTTTTTAAGTTGGCGGGTTTGAGCATGTAAACTCGCTCTAACAATAAGTTCTTGGTCAGTGGTTCTAATTGCGGTAAAGAGCATAGTGTATTGGTAGTGTTCGCTATCTTGTTTTTCTACTGCCACAACTTCGGTGTAACAATAAACCGCAGAGGCCTCGTGGTGCAAAAACAGTTTGGTTCTAAATGCTTGGCCAATTGAGTGTACTTCAGGTGATGTAAAACGAATACCGCCACCGCCGTAGCTATCACATTGTATTGCGTTATCTTGGGCTTGTTCTGAGGCCAAAATATGGCTCATTATTAAATCTATTTTACGTGACTGCGCTTGTAAAAAAGTAGCTAGCTCTTGTGCCATATCGCCTAAGTTACGCAGTGGGCGTAACGAGCTTTGCTCAAGCTCACTTACTTCATTTGCTAATCTAAATAGTGGGGGAATGTCGTCTTCAAGCTCAAGCTGCGATTTAGGAACTTGTCCGTTTGATACGGGGAATAAATTTACTCTTATACTTTCATTAATTTGAAAGTACTGCTCAAACTCACCTAATCTTTCACTATTCATTATGTTCTCCACCACGTATTTATTTAATAGTAGCGTTGTGAGTACTAAATTGCTAGCAGATAAAATAACGCGTAGCGGGCTAAATGCTTTGTTTACATTCAATTTTTAACATACAGATTATGAAAATAAATACACTAAGACATATTTAGGGGGAGTTACAAAAAAGCGGCCAATGTCATCCTAACATTGGCCGCTTGGGTATTGATTCATCAGCGTGTACTTATTTAAGTAGAGCGGCTAATTCATGTAAATCTTTCACAACGTGATCTGGTTTTTTAGCTAATGGGTAAAGTGCTTTACCTGGGCGTGCTATAAAAGTGGTTTGTAAGCCAGCTTCTTTTGCACCAGCAACATCCCAGCCATGGGCTGCAACCATCATTGCTTCATTTGGTGCTACGTTTAGCTTTTTAAGTACCCACTCATACACACGTAAGTCTGGTTTGTAAATTTTAATATCTTCAATGCTGTAACGCGCATCAAAGTAAGACATTAAACCAGCGCTTTCAAACTGTGCCTTTACACCTTTGTTTGAAGAATTTGTAAGGCTTACTAACTTATAGCCCTGTGCTTTGAGTTTTGCCAGTCCTTCTTTAACATCGCTGTGGGGAGGAAGCGTTAAAAGAGGCGTAACAATAGCTGTTTTAGCTTGTTCACTTGTAATATCAATGTTGTTATTTTGAGCAACCATAAGAAGTGACGCCACACCGATTTGCCCAAAGTCGTGATAACTACCGCTTACAGTATCTACTAATGAATGATGCAGCATAGTTGAAAACCACAGTGGTAATAAATCTTCACGTCCGCCTAGAGCTTTACCAATAGAGGTACGCATTGACGTTAAATCAAGTAGGGTTTCGTTTACATCAAAAATAAGCACTTTAGGTTTTGCTTGTTCTTTTGGTTCATCAGCGACTGCATAACCAGATACAAGGCTTGTGCCCACAAGTAGTGAAAGAGTAAGTGTTTTTAACGATTTTAAAATAGACATTAATTATTCTCCGATTCAAGTGCTGTCATAACATCAATAGGTTCTGCGCGTAGGGTGTAATCTTCGCTTAAAAATGCGTATGTAATAACACCTTCTTGGTTTATCACATAGGTGGCCGGTAGCGGTAATTTAAAGCTTTTATCGCCGTAGTAGTGTTCAAAATCAATACCAAATTGTGTATATAACGCTTGAATACGCTCATCAAGTGTAAACAACAAACCAAATTGCTCAGCTACTTTATTGCTCACATCTGAAAGCACGTCAAATTCAAGGTCGTTTTTTTGTGCAGTTGAGAGAGTTTCATCAGGTAGTTGTGGTGATATTGCGATTAACTGAGCACTTTGAGTTTTAAATTGTGGTAAGTAGTCGTTAAGTGCTTTTAGTTCTAAATTACAATATGGGCACCAGCCACCACGGTAAAAGCTAATGATTACCGGGCCTTTTTTTAATAAATCTGCAAGCTCAATGTTTTCGCCGTTATGGTTGGCTAAGCTAAAGTTTTCTACTTTTTTACCAATTTGCAATGCATTGTCTCTAATATGCTGTGCAATTAGCTCTTCATTTGTAGTGTTCATTAGTGCCAAAACGTCAGCCGGTAATTTGGCATCTTTTTGTACATTATAGGCATCTATTTGTGCTTTTAAACTCATGATTGAACCTCAATAATTAGACTATTTGCAATTATAGTGTTTTAGATATTTAAATAAACATTGCAATACTGAAAGCTTCATTCGAAAATATTAAACATTGAAAAGTGCACAATGGCATCTTTATGTATAATTTAAGCGACCTAGAAACATTTATAGCTGTAGTTGAAAATAAGGGCGTGCTTGCTGCTGCCCGCGAGCAGCATTTATCGCCTGCAACGGTGAGCCATCGCTTAAGTAAACTAGAGCGTGAGCTTGCTACAGTACTTGTTTTTAGAGATAGCAGGCGAGTACGGTTATCTCCCGCAGGTGAAATATTTTATACGCGTGTGGGGGCTATAATAGAAGCTCTACACGATGCTGAACATAGTATTGGCGCGCGTAGCTCATCGGTGAGTGGTTTACTACGCGTGACCATGCCGCCTTGGGTTTTTTCAAAATACGTAATGCCTAAACTCAATGAGTTTGAGCAAGCTTACCCTGAACTAAAGCTTGATTTTTTAATAACGGATCATTTTGTAAATGTGGTTGATGACGCCCAAGATGTTGCAATTAGGGTGGGAAAATTAAATGACTCAGGATTACTTTCTCGTAAAATCGTAAACAATAGTCGCATACTGTGTGCAGCCCCTAGCTACATAGAAAAGTACGGCATGCCTGAAAATTTAACGCAATTGAGTGAGCATTATTGGGTTTGCCTGCCGTGGCAACGCCAGTTAAAGCTTTTTGACGAACACAAAAAAATACATACCTTTAATGCTAAAACTCGTTTTACTATTTCAAACTCCGATAATATGACACAAGCTGCTATTGCAGGTCATGGTATCGCTATTAAGTCAAAAATAGCGATTAATGAAGATCTTAAAAACGGTATTTTGGTTGAAGTTATGCCAGGGGTAATGGCACAAGATGATGCACCGGTTTGGTTTTTACGTCCGCAAAATAGTTTAACAACCCGCAAAACCGATGTATTTTATGATTTTATGAAATCATTATTTTTGAGCTGCGAATAAGCGTTTAAATGAGCGTTTTACTCCAGTTAAAAACAAATAACCAGTAAGCTCTGCAAGCAAGGCAACAATTATGGCTGCAACAATGGCGGCTATAATAGAGTCTTTTTTCAAAATGATTTGACCTTCAAAGCGTTGCCATACTTGTTGCTTTATATCGCTCATGCCACTGATCATAGTAAATATATACGGAGATTTCTCAAACCTATTTACGGCTATCTGTAAATCTTGCTGTCGCTCGTAAAGAGTACTGATATTACTTGCCCCTTTGTTCACAATTTCATCACCAATATTTTGATAGTGTTTTATTAGCTTATTTAAATCATTATTGAAATACTTAGCTGCATCGCTTTTAAAAGGCGCAACGGCATTATTAGCTTCAATTAACTGGGCTGATAGTGCTTGGCCAAAATCGCTTACAAATGCAGGTATTTGCACTCCAAGTAGTAAACCGAATGCAAAGAAACTAAGTCGTATATAATCTAAAAGTTTACTCATTTATCTTCCTATGCATTTAAATAACCCAGAATTAACATTTGAGCTTGTTTTTATGTCAAAAACTCGTAATCTATTGGGGCGTGTTAACCTTTGTGGATTGAAATTTGTTCAATCTAGGTACGATTTAATCGCGGCGCGAGGTTTGTAACCTAGCGGGCTAAGTCAAAACCGAGCAACAAAGAGTTAATCGTCCCTAGATCGAGCTCAAAGGGCAGCGCATGTTTGGCATTTATGCTGCGTTATGTACCTATTTATGGGGAATAACCACACTACACAGGCTCTGCCTTGCCTAAATACCAAACGTACTGCTGTAAATTCAACCACGAAAGGCCAACACGCCCTAATAATAAAAATAACAACAGGTGGATGTTAAGGATGACGAAAAAAGTAAAGTTCACGTCAACATTTGTTGATATTTCTAAACAGCTCAAACGTTTTGTATCGCGCATTGTTCAACCCGACGATGTAGAAGATATTGTGCAAGAAACTTTTGTAAAAAGCTATGAAGCTGATTTAAAACAAGACATCCAGTTTACCCGCAGTTATATGCTAAAAACAGCAAAACATCTAGCACTCAACCATATAGCTAAGTGGGACAATAAATTTAATGATTCGTTAGAAAACGATAACGAATTGCCCGTATTACTCAAATCAATGAAGCTCGAAGACGAATACACATCTAAAGAGCGTTTTTTGCTCTTTTGTAGAGCTACTGAGCAACTAAGCTCATCGATTCGTAAATGCTTTATATTAAAAAAAGTTTACGGTATGAGCCAAAAAGAGATAGCAGACCAAATGCAGTTAAGCCAAAGCACTGTTGAAAAACACATTGCCAAAGGATTGTTACAAACCATGTTATACATGCGTGAACATGAGCAAAGCCCTCAAACGAACCCTAAAGCTCAGGCACATCCTATATCAGTTAAGAGGGTCGCAGAATGAGTAATGTTCATCAATTTAATTCAAAAGATTTAATCTTAGAAAAGTCATGTGATTGGATAAGCGCGATTGATCGTGGTTTAACTGATGATGAAAAAGAGCAATTTAAATTATGGATGATGCAAAGCACTGCACATCAAGACTCTATATACGAGCTTGCTCAGCTTTGGGATGAGCTTTCAGTATTAAACGAATTAAGTCATTTATTTCCTCAGCGCAACAATACTAAAACATCAAAAAACAAGTGGATGTTTTCTTACTCAATTGCAGCGAGTTTGTTTGCAGCGTTAATGGTATGCAGCTACTTATTAATTAACTTAGAAAATGGCTACAACCAAGAGCTTGCAAAAGTTAATTACACTAAAATTTACAAAACAAAAGTAGGCGAGCAAGCAACGTATGTGCTGCCAGACGGCACCATAATGCAGCTTAATACTAATAGCTTACTAGAAGTTGCTTATAGCAAAGGTCGCAGACAGTTATTACTTAGTCGTGGGGAAGGGCGCTTTAATGTAGCAAAAGATGCCACGCGTCCGTTTAGTGTTATGGCTGGTGATAAAAGTTTTACCGCGTTAGGCACGGTATTTAATGTACAACGCAATACATCATCAGATTTAGAACTGGTGGTTACTGAAGGCAAAGTGATGATCACCGATCCAAGTGTAGCGGTTGATGCAAATGACTTTAAAGATTATCAACTTGCAGATAATAGCACGAAAAAAATTCGTCAAATTAATGCCAATATTGTTACCTCAGGCGAAAAAGCAGTTATTGAGCAAAGTGTTACAAAGCCAATTACGCAGCTTTCAATGAACGACGTACAACGCGATTTGGCATGGCAAAACGGGATGCTTATTTTTAATGGAGAAGAGCTAAGCGATGCTTTAAATGAAGTAAGCCGCTATACAGCCACACGTTTTGAGCTTTCATCAGCTGAGCTTGCCAGTATTAAAGTGGCTGGAGTATTCAAAGCCGGTGACGTTGAAGGTTTACTAGAAAGTTTACAAACTAACTTTTCGATTGATCATGAGCGTTTAGGTGAGCATGTAGTAACGCTAAAACACCATACAGAATCATAAGTAGACGTTATGCAAATCAAACTAATGTTAGGTAAAGTTGCATCAATAGAGATTGAACGTAAAAAAAACATTAAAAAAAAGAAACAAAACCATAGAGGATTTTTGTTTGTCAGCTGTTTATATAAGTTGCGCAGTAACCAAACGCATTTATTGAGTGGATTTAGTGTGCTTGCACCGGCTATTTTTAGTTTAAGTGTACAAGCAGCAACTCAAACCACTGGGCAAATGGTGCAATTTGATATAAAAGCGCAGCGAGCAGACAAAGCCTTAATTGAATATGCTAGACAAACAGAGCAAACCGTGGTGTTTTCTTATGAGTTGGCAAAGCAGTATGACGCAAATTCAGTTTATGGATTTTACACTCAGCTAGATGTTCTAGAGGCATTATTAGGTGGGACTGAGCTCGATGCGGTTGTTGATCAAAATGGTTTACTGAGTATAAAACTCAAACAAATCAACAGGAATGATAACAACATGATGAAGCTTTCAGCGGTCAGTGCAGCAGTATTACCAGCTTTACTTGCAGTAAATTCGCAAGGTGTAAACGCAGCAGAAGAAGTCGCTCAAGAAAAAATTGAAAAAATCGCTATTGTCGGTAGCCGTGTAGCAGGACGTTCAGTTGAAGATTTACCCGTTCCAGTAGATATCCTAAGTGCAGAAGCGCTTGAAAATACGGGCCAAACAGAAGTTGGTCGTATGCTACAGTCTATCGCCCCTTCATTTAACTTTTCAAGCTCTGCAATTAGTGATGGTACTGATGCTTTAAGACCTGCGACACTTCGCGGTTTGGGCCCCGATCAAACATTGGTGTTAATTAACGGCAAACGTCGTCACCAAGCAAGTATCATTCATATTAATGGCTCTGTTGGGCGTGGTACCGCAGGTACTGACATGAATGCAATTCCAGCTTCTGCAATTAAACGCATTGAAGTATTACGTGATGGCGCTGCTGCTCAGTATGGTTCTGATGCAATTGCTGGTGTTATTAATATTGTACTTAAAGATGGTAGCGAAGGTGGCAAAGCGGCTATTAACTACGGTCAATATTCTGAAGGCGATGGCGAAACCATTAACCTTGATTTTAATAAAGGCTTTGCGCTAGGTGATGACGGTTATTTAAATACAACTATCAATTACCGTGACCGTGCACCGACTAACCGTGCCGGTTTACATGGCTCTTGTCAGTTTTATGGTTGTACAGAACTAAGTGACGGCACTTTACTTGCTGGCGATCCGCGTGAGCTGACAGCCGATCGTGATACCTTTAGAATTGGTGATGCTGATTCTCAGCAGTTTGGTTTAACAATTAATACCGGTTACGAGTTAGGTGATGGCGAGCTTTACGGCTTTATTACTTACTCAACACGCGAAAATGAGTCGGCTGCATTTTTCCGTCATAATGCAAATGCAGGCGGTAACCCAGTACTACAAGATAACGATGCGACGATTCCGCTAGGTTTCTTACCAAAAATCAACACAACTATCGACGATATCTCGTACAACTTTGGTTATAAAACTGAATTTGATAACGATTCAAGCCTTGATTTATCTTACACCTATGGCGAGAATAGTATTGATTACACTACAAGTGACACTATCAATGCCTCATACGCTAACTTTTTACGTTATGACCAAGGCTTAAGTGCAGCTGATATTCGTACAGCTATTCCACGTGAAGCGTACGCTTACGGCATGGAATTATCACTGCAAACAATCAATATTGATTTTACGCAAAACTTTGATGATTATTCGTTAGCGATGGGTGCAGAAATCCGTACTGATGAATACCGTATTTTAGAAGGTAATGAATATGCGTACCGCGATTACGACACATTAAATGGTGTAAGTATTTACAGCGGTTTAAGTGGTGGTGTTGGCTCTGAAGATGCATCGGGTGGTTCACAAGGTTTTGGTGGTTCATCACCTGCGTCTTCAGTGGATGAGTCACGTGATGTAATTTCATTTTACGTAGATGCAGAAGCTTATGTAATTGAAGATGTGATTTTATCTGGTGCACTTCGCTACGATAACTACAAAGGTTTTGGCGATACAGTAAACTTTAAACTTGCTGGTAACTGGTCTATAACCGACGATATTTCATTACGTGGTGCATTAAGCTCAGGATTTAGAGCGCCTTCAATGCAGCAGCTTTACTTTAATAACGTAAGCACACAATTTGTTGTTGATACTAATGGTAATTTAGTTGCAGAAGAAGTTGGTACATTTAGAAATGATTCAACACTTGCGCAAAGTTTAGGAATTCCTAAACTTAAAGAAGAAAAATCACAAAACCGTAGTTTAGGTATTGTGTATAACGTTACCGATAATATTAATGTAACCGTTGATTACTACTCGATTGATATTGACGACCGTATTGTAATTAGTGATCGCTTAGGTAAAGGGTTATCTACAAGCCTTGATGCAGCACTAAACAGTGCTGATGCTGGCGTAGGGCAGTTTTTCTTAAATGGTGCTGATACAGAAACTCGTGGTGTTGATTTTGTAGCAACGTGGAACACCGAAGGTTTAGGCGGCACGCTTGATTTTACACTTGCAGCTAACTTTACCAAAACAGATGTTGTATCGTTGTTCTCTCCTGCTGGCTCAAGCCTTGAGACAGTAAAAGTAGAAGATATATTCTCAGCTGAAGATATCTCTATTATAGAAGAGTGGCAACCAGAGGACCGTATTAACTTAAGTGCGCTTTATCAACGTGATGATTGGACTGTTAACCTCTCACTTAATCGTTTTGGTGAATACACAGTAGAAGATGGCGGTCGTCAAACGTATGGCGCAGAAATTTTAACTGACGTTAAAGTTAACTACTTCGTTACTGAAGATTTATCAGTAAATATTGGTGCAAATAACTTGTTCGATGTTTACCCAGATAAAAATGAAATAGGTAACTCTCGCTCAGGTACTATTGTGGATGCTAGTGGCAACACAGTAATAAGTAGCTCAGGTGTGTTTGACTACTCACGTCGTTCGGCTCCGTTTGGATTTAACGGTGCTTACTACTACGTAGGTGCAGAATACCGTTTTTAATTAATAACCTGAACTCTGGTTAAGATATTTAAACTTTGATTTCTGTAGCCAGAGATTTTCAGTGAAAACCAGGCGAATTTACGCGTCAATAGCTGGCCTATTGCAATTAAATTCAACGCAGTTAACGCTGAAAATAGCTGCTAGAGATAGATTTATTAGCCAGAGTTTAGGTTAAGCAACTCTCCCTTTCGTTATTTAACTCAAAGGGCCGTATGGCCCTTTTTTTTGGTTTTAGTTTGGGCTGATTTTATTTAGAAATCAAACTTATTGAATAATCATCGTATTGCTTAATATTATTCATTACATTCATTAAAGTATTATGTGTACTGTTTTCGTCTGCTGTTATAAGTACTGAACTTACTTCATATTTAGCCGCGAACATCGCTAAATTAGTCGCAACTTGCTCTAAATCAATTAACCTCCCAGAAAAATATACTCCGTTACTTTCATCAATTCTAAATAAAGCATTTTTAACAGGCTTATCTATTTGAGGGCTGTCGAGTGGTCGGTTTAATTCAATAGCCACAGGTTTTACAAAAGATGTAGTTACAATAAAGAAAATTAGTAATATGAACACTATGTCTAACATCGGGGTCATATCTACATCAGCATTATTTTGCAGTTTAGTTAGTTTGCTTTTCATATTGGACCTTATTTTTAATTAAATGCTGCGGCGCCACAGCAAGGTTTTAGGTACCTATTAACAAAATTAGCACAGCAAAAATAAAGCGTGGTTAAATAAACATTCTAATAACATTAAATATTTGTACTAATTATGTATTTAAAATGTGGTGAAATAAGGTGGTGTTTATACCGTTCTGCTTATATATGGGGTCTATTTAGCATCGTTATAATGTAATGCAATTTGTTAAATTGCTTAAAAAACTATGTAGATTGGTATTAGAGGCAATAAAAAACCCAGCTCGAGGCTGGGTTCTAGTTGTGAGCTATGTAAGCTTAATGCTTTTGCATACGGCTCATTTCTGCATGGCAGCTTTGCATTGTTAATAATGTTTTAGCCAGTGCAGCTTCGCAGTCAGCTGGTTGCGGTTTATCCATTGCTGCTTTAATTTCTTCAAGGGTTTTATCTTCTACTTCTTCAAGCTCTTTTACATACGTGCTGTCGTTGTGTGAGGTGAAAGTAGTCAATAGGGCTGTGTACGCACGCCGTGCTTCAACTGCGAAAGATGAGCCATCTTCGCGTTCGCCTTTTTCATTAATTGCATATGGCTGCAAGCGCTCAACACTCACTTTTCGGGCATCTATCATACGCTGAAAAAGTGCACCAATAGCAGGGTCTTCAACTTTTTCCTGTGCTTTTTGATAAAAATCGATGCCGCTGTTCATAACTTGAATGATGTCAGTAATATGATTTACTTCTGATCCTTGATGGGTGTTCATAATGACCTCTTTAATTAAATGAATGTATAGTTCAATTTAATAAAAGCAATGTATGTTCCACGTTTCAATGGTTATGTAGTTGTTTGATTTTATTGGTTTAATTTTGTCTCAGTAGGGTGCTAAGTTAACAGGCAAAAAATTAACCTAGCAATTTTTACATTATATTGTGTAATAAAGTTATTTTAGCTCTTCAGCTACTTCAGCTACTTTTTGACGTAACCAAATGTGACTCGCATCGCGATGTAACAGTGGGCTCCAAATCATATCAAGCTCAAAAGGAGGAATTGGAAATGGTGGCTCTAAAATTTTAAGCCCCGGATCATCTAAATATATATTTGCGGCTTTTGAAGGAAGGGTCGCAATCAAATTTTTCTCTTTAGCTAAATGAATTGCTACATGGTAGTTACGCGTAAAAGTGGCAATATTACGATGCTTACCAAAGTGAGCAAGTGCTTCGTCAACCCAGCCAAGTTTTTGCACATCTTTAGGGTCCATGCCCACACCTACACCAAAACCTGTTTTGCTTACCCATATATGGCGCGCTTTTAAATAGCTGTCGAGGCTAAAGTTTTCAATTATAGGATTATCGGCTTTTACTAAGCAGCAAAAACTATCTTTCCAAATACGTTTATGATGAAAAGACTGTGGTAAGTTTTCAAAACGGTTGATTGCCATATCTACTTTACCGTTTTCTACATCATGAAAGGTGACATCACTTGGTGTGAGTATATCTAAAGTAGTATCGGGGGCTTCTTCGTGCAATTTACTTAAAAGCTTTGGTGCTAATGTACTTGCAGCGTAATCACTGGCCATTATTCTAAACACACGCTTACTTTGGCTTGCCTCAAATTCTCGATTAGGAGCTAGAGTTTCTTCAAGGGTCATTAATATGCCACGAATAACGGGTTGTAACTCCAAAGCACGCTCGGTAGGCACCATACCATCGCTGGTACGAACTAAAATAGGGTCGTTAAATAAGTTACGAAGACGTTTAAGGCCATTACTCATTGCAGGTTGCGTTATACTCAATTGATTAGCAGCGCGTGTTACGTTGCATTCTCGAAGCAATGTATCGAGGTAAACGAGTAAATTTAAATCTATTTTGCTTATATTCATTGTGTGTCCTTTAGCGCTTACCAGTGGTGAATAAAGCGCTGTGCTGTCGGGTATGGGTAAATATGACTTACCTGACCATTTTTTATATTTTGTTGTGCCTGCTTCCAAAAGCTAACATCTATAAGCTCAGGATGAGTGCTGAGTAAAAACTTTTTATACATAGGGTTTGGCATTACAAATGTACAAAGCTGCTCAGGAAATACGTCCTGTGGTGCAACAGAGTAACTTTGTTCATCCATTAAATAGTCGTCATAGCTCTTTGCTTTTGGTAATGCTCTAAAGTTCATATCGGTTAGGTATTGAACTTCATCGTAATCGTAAAAAATAATACGTTTGTGCTTACTTACACCAAAGTTTTTTAAGAGCATATCACCAGGGAATATATTAACAGCAATCATTTCTTTTAGGGCTTGCCCATATTCTTCAATCGCGTCGGCGACACTTTCTTCATCAGCATTTTCTAAAAACAAGTTAAGAGGTGTCATTCGCCGTTCAATATACAAGTGCTTGATGATCAACCAATCGCCCTCAATTACCATTGATGAGCCAATTGTTTTATGTAATTGCGCAAGTAAATTACTATCAAAACGCGCTAAAGGAAATACGACGTTAGAATATTCTATGGTATCGGCCATTCTGCCAACGCGATCATGGTTTTTTACTAGTTGATAGCGCTTTAATACGGTATCACGGCCAAAGGGTTTACTCTCACCAAATTTGTCTTTTATTACTTTAAAAACATAGCCAAATGAGGGGAGGGTAAATACCATCATCACCATACCGGGAGTCCCCGGTGCAATTGTAAACTCATCACTAGAGTGAGATAAATGATTTAAAAACTCTCGGTAAAACTCAGTTTTACCCTGCTTATGAAAACCCACTGCGTTATAGAGCTCAGCAAGTGTTTTGTTTGGCATAAGTTGATTTAAAAACCGAACAAGTGCTGAAGGTGCGTGAGTCTCTACCATAAAGTAGGCGCGGGCAAAGCCAAAAATAACACGCATTTGAGATGACTTAGTTAAAAGTGCATCTAAATATAATCCGTTATCTCCATCGTGTAATACAGCGATTATAAAGGGCTGAACCCCACTTTTTGAAACAACACGACCAACAATATAGGCTGCTTTATTTCGATAAAAAGGTGTGTGTAAAATATCAAAGCGCATTTGCCAAGGTTGGTGATGTGTATCGGGGGCTTGTTTATAAAAAGCTTTAACAAGGAGGCGGATATCACGCTCTAAATTTACAAATGGGGCCTTAAAATCAAAATGACTAATAATGCGTTTTATTGTTGGTTTTAGGCCATCAACTACAGGAAAGTATGTTCTATATTCTGCTTCTACAGGCACTGAAGGAGCATCTTTTAAGGTTGCTTCTACAAATATAAAGTCATTATGAAAATAGCGCCTATGGTACAGCCGGCAAAATACAGAGTTATAAAAAGTTTCGGCGAGCTCTGCTTGGGGATGAAAACATAAAAAATGCTGATATATCTTTTTAACTTCAAGCCATAGGCTTTCATCGAGTTGTTCGGTTGGGGTTTCTTTTTTTAGCGCTTGCGTGGTTTCGTTAACACGATCATCATAATAGCTGATACGCAAACGGCTGATATCATTAATTGCTTGCCAATCTTTTTTTGCAAAGGCAAGAGGGGCTTTGGCTGTTGTTTTTTGAAATAACTGATAGTGCCTTTTAAAACCCGTTAAAATTAATTCAGCAATATGGCGAGGTTGCATTTGCACTCCTTAAAAGTCCCTAGAGTTTATACTCTATTGTGTTAAGGGTATGTTATTTTAAGTTTAAAACCAAGATAAATGTTACTTACTAACTAAGAGTAACTTATTGGAATTGAGCTATCTTTTTTTCGAGAATTTTAATTTGTTTAGTCACAGCCGATACGTTTTTCTTATATGTTTGATTAATTGCTTTTAGTTTTTTAGTAATGTCTTTAGTAATACGTTTTTTATCATCAATGGCTAAGATATGATTTAACCGCTCTTGTTGTTTGTATTCAGCACGCTCTTTATTACGATCAAGTATTGTTAGTTTATGGTTATTACTGCGAAGCTCTGCCTGTAAGCCATATAGAAGCCTTTCACGCTCAAGTTCGTTTAGTTGTTTAGTGTAGTCAACCTTAGGACCAGAATACTGATTACCCGTTGTGTTAACTTTATAAGTCGTTGCTTCGTCGTCACAAGGCAGTTGAGAAAAGACAGTGCCTTTTTCTGTTACACATTTGTAGTAAGTGGTATCGCTAAAGCTAAAAAAACTGATAAGTAAAAAGCTAGAATGGAGAATATAACGAGAAGTTTTAAACATACATGTCATCCTTGGTTTTTATATCTAACAACAATATAAAACTATAACCTAGCTTGGTGGTATATCAAGCTAGGTTAGGATAACTGTTATTGGGTAAAGGTTTTGAGCTTTTTAATACTTTGTACTAAAAATGGTATATCTAAACCTTGTTCAATAGAAAAACCTTCAGCGGCAGAGATGTTTTTAAAGTTACCATCTGAATCTATTAAGGTAATCCTATCTTTTTTATAGGCTATAACAACACCCTGAGAGTAGTTCACGCCCATATCGTCTTTTTTCTTGTATAGATTAACGCCTAGCATTGTTTGCTTGGCAATAGCTTTGCAATTTAAATATTGCCCAACGCTTGTTGCAATTAAGTCGCTAGGTTGAATTAGCCCATCTACTTTAGAAATACGTTTGTCAGAGCTGTATAACGTTGAGGTGGTTACTACTTCTTGCTTGTTATTGGCAAGACTAAAAGCAAAAACCTGTGTTTCATCATCTCGAACAGTAGGGGTATCACTCGCTTTAATTACTCGAATAGCACTAGAGCTATGTGCTTGATCATTAATAAAGCTTAGTTCTTCAATGCCAGTTACTTCAATGCTACGGCGCTGACTTTGCCAAACTGGGAGTGTCTGCTCGGTTAAAATTGCTGCTTTATAAAAAGCGGGTAAACCATACACTAAGCTAAATAACGTATCGTCATGATTTGTTGGCTGTAAAAACTGCTCTGTTTTGTGCATGTTTTTTTTCTCGGCAACAAACTTTTCGAGTTGTTGTTGAGTTTCAAATACAAATATATCTACATTGGCTTGTGTGTAGTCCTCGCATTTTTCAAGCGGGCTTGGCATTTGATAACTAATATTTTGGTTATTAATTTTTACGTTGTGTGCTTGCTCGTAGCTTTCTATATCTAGCAGATCATTTTTAGCTAACAAGCTTTTAGCGGTAGTAGGGTATGAAAGTGGCAAAACATTATCTTGTTTTGTTACATCAAAGTTTAAATTGGCGTCAGCCCAAATATGAATACTGTGGCTAAGCGAAAAACACACGATTAAGAAAGAAATTGCGTAACGTGCAAATTTATATTGCTTTAAACGCTCAAGGTGGTGCCATGTGTAATTACTCACAAGTAGCTGAAAGCCTAAAATAACAACAACAATACCACTGGCTAAAATTGTTGTTAAAGCAGGAGAGCTTGTTAAACGATGCCACAACAATGAAATGATTTCAGGTAAGGCAGATATACTTAGGTGATAACCTAAATTAACATACACATAAGCATCAAGAGTAAGCAATGATGCGCCTACAGTGGCTATTACAGCGGCCATGCCACGAATGTGTCGTGGGTAGGGGAATATTAAACTAAGCGGAAATACCGTCAGCACAAACGCTAAAAAGGCTATAAAACTAGTGTGGCTTAGCCAAGTAACTAGCATATAAGTAATGCCTAAAAAGCTTGTAGGTGGCGAGTCTGCAAATAAATAGCTTAAGCTAATAAGTAGGGCTAAGCCGATATTGGCAAAGGTAAACCAATGCCCCCAACTTAGCAGTTGACTCGCTTTTGATGAAAATTGATTGTGCTGCGATAAATTCATAAATTTTATTTAACCGACTGCGCGAGCGCTTTTGCAAAGTTCTCGGTTACAGCTTGTCTTTTCCCTGTTGGTACATGCTCTTTTAAGATATGCGTGATAGAATTTCCTAAACACATAAGACTTAAATCAACCGGCGCATTGTGTTTAGTTAGCACATCAATAAGCTGATCGACGATTTGTTCTACTTCTTCATTAGAGTATTTTGATAAGATTGGCATTAGTTGGTTCAATAAAATAGTTATATTCTCGTATTTTAACACTAGAGGCGTGAAAAACAAAGATGACAACAGACGTTAAAAAATTAGTCGTTCACTATGTAGACAAAAAAGACGACGATACGCAAATTCACCTTCGAAATGATGAGATGGTAATTAACGATAAAGTAGCCGTTTTTATCGAACAATTACATCATGCATACAATGGTAAACCTGGTAAAGGTTATTGTGCTTTCAGTGGTGACAAAAACAGTGTTGTAGCATCTGCAATGCAAAGTTACCGTAATGATGAGTTAGGCTTTTGGCATATGACCGAGCAAGCCTCGACGGTTTTAAAAGAAGAGCTTGATAAGTATGCATTTAGTGAAACAGGCTATTTAGTATTTTGTCATTACCAGTACGTTGCAACTGATTACATGCTAATTGCGATGATTAACATCAAAGAGCATTATTCTATGACCTCAGAGCTTGATTTAGCCGCTTCTCGTCATTTAGACATATCACGCATGCAACTTGCTGCTCGTATCGATTTAACAGCGTGGGATACACAAGCTGACGACAACCGTTATATTTCATTTATCAAAGGGCGAGCTGGACGTAAAGTTGCTGACTTTTTCTTAGACTTTTTAGGTTGTGAAGAGGGTATTGATTCAAAACAGCAAAGCCAAGTAATGCTTAGCGCAGTAGAGGATTATTTATCTGAGCAACAATTTGATAAATCAGAAAAAGACGATTTACGTAAACAAGTCTTTGACTACTGTAATGACTGTGTGACAACTGGTGAAGATGCCAGCGTAAGCGAGCTATCTGCAACGCTTACAAAAGGCGATGACAGCCCGTTTGATAGTTTTTGTAAAGAACAAAGCTATGACTTAGAAGAAACTTTCCCTGTTGATAAGAAAACCGTAACCAGCATGGTTAAGTTCTCAGGTCTTGGTGGTGGTGTGAGTGTAAGCTTTGAACGTAAACACTTAGGTGAGCGCGTAACTTACAACGAGGCAACGGACACGCTTGTAATTAAAGGTATTCCACCAAACTTAAAAGATCAGTTACAACGTTTTATGGAAAGTGAAAGCGAGTAAATTTAACAAGTTAAGTTAAAAATCTGATTTAAGAGCGCGGTATCTATATCGCGCTTTTTTGTATCGGTATATAAATTCGTTGCATCGGAAAAAAACCTTAAAGATTTATTTCACATAGAGAAGTGAAAGAGGAGTAAATAAGAAACACAAGCTAATCTTATTCACGGTGTTAAATTTCGGCTGAAGTAGTGAAGGTTGCTTACGCGAGAAGCAACGCTTCTGTTTATTTAATTTCTTTGCTAATAAAACCACTTAAAGATTTATTTCACAAAGAGAAGTGAAAGAGAAAACACAAGTCGTGCTTTATTAACAAGACTTAGCCTTTTTACTACCTCTAAAAGCGCAGCGTCTCTTAACCTCTTTGTGAATAAATCGCTTTTTACGGGCGTGAAGTCATTTTTTTGATTATTCAAATCATATAAACAAAAAAGCCCCGCTATTTATTAAATAGCGGGGCTTTTAAATGAATGTTAGTTATTGATCAACACTCATTGTTTTAGTCATTGCAGAACTTGCACGACCAGCAGGTTTGATTGAACCTGCACGTAAACCACTGTCTGGAACTAGTTCACGTTTATCGTGAGCCATTGCTACAGACGTATGTTTCACTTCGCTATCAGCTACAGGAATAGGTTGTGCCATTGGCGCACTTGCTGACCCTTGAGTAACCGCTGTTTTAACATGCGGTGCTGATTTTTCAGTTTTCACTTTTGCTTCAACCTTAGCAGGCTCTTCAGTTATTACTGGCGTTTCAGCTTTAGCAGGCTCTTCAGTGGCTACTGGTGTTTCAACTTTAGCAGGCTCTTCAGTGGCTACTGGTGTTTCAGCTTTAGCAGGCTCTTTAGTTGCTACTGGCGTTTCAGCTTTAGCAGGCTCTTCAGTTGCTACTGGTGTTTCAGCTTTAGCAGGCTCTTCAGTTGCTACTGGCGTGTCAGCTTTAGCAGGCTCTTCAGTTGCTACGGGTGTATCAACTTTAACTGGCTCTTCAGTGGCTACTGGCGTTTCAGCTTTAGCAGGCTCTTCAGTTGCTACTGGCGTTTCAGCTTTAGCTGGCTCTTCAGTTGCTACTGGTGTTTCAACTTTAGCTGGCTCTTCAGTTGCTACTGGTGTTTCAACTTTAGCAGGCTCTTCAGTTGCTACTGGTGTTTCAACTTTAACTGGCTCTTCAGTGGCTACTGGCGTTTCAGCTTTAGCCGGTTCTTTAGCTTTTACTGGCTCTTCTACAGCTTCAACTTTTGCTAAGTCTTCAACCGCAACGGCTTGTTCAACTTGTTGCGACGCATCTACCGGTGTTTCTTCTGATTTCGCTTTAAGTTCTGCTTCGTATTCTGCAGCAGCTTGATCAGCAACTGGAATAAATGCAGGGGCTTCATCAGATTTAACTTCTGCTTCACCTTCAGGGCGACGACGACGTTGACCAGATGCACGAAGATGACGAGGAGAACGACGTGAACGTGTACGTGTTTGCTCTTGTTCGTCTTCAGTAGTTGCTGTTTCATCGCTAGAATCAACAACATCAACTTTCTCTTCTTTAATGTGAGCTGTTTTTTCTGCCGGGGTTTGCTTTTGCTTTTCTACAGCAGGAGCTTGCTCTTGAACTTGTGGAGTTTCAGTTACAACCGTTTGCTCAGGTGCTTGCTCTGTTGAGTTAGCTTGCTCAGCTTTTTCATCTTGCAGACGTACTTTTTTACGTATGTTACGACGTTGACGGCGAACTTTAGGCTTTTGCTCTTTAGGCTCTGCAGCTTGTGCTGGCTTAGAATCAGTTTCTACTTCCGCCTTTGCAGGGGCTTCAGTTTTAACTTGATCTTTTTCTTGGTTTTTATGCTCTGGGCGCTTACGAGAGTTAGGATTACGACGGCGCTTGTTGCGGTTCTCGTTTCTCTCTTGAGTCTCGGTGCTTGCTGCTGAGTCAGTTTTAGCTTCCTCTTCAGCGGCTGGACGCTCATTGCGCGGCTTGTTAGTGCGTGGGTTATTATTACGACGACGTTGATTGTTATTACGACGACGGTTATCGTTACCACGACGCGCATTATTGCGCGTTTCTTGCTGCTCTTTTTCTACAGCTTCTTTTTTCTCTTCTTCAGATTCACTTGCAAATAACGACTTAAACCAATTACCAATAGCAGCTAGTAAGCCACCTTCAGTTTTAGTTTGTGCTACCGCAGCAGGCTCTACTGCTTTAGCTGGCGCTGCTTGTGGAGCAGGAGTAGAAGGCATTACCACGCCTTTTAGCATCGGCTCTTCACGGACTGGCGTACTTGGAGATTTTGACATCTCGAATACTTCAGGCTCTGGTGCAACAACTTGTCCGTAACTTACAGTTTCAAGTGTTTCGTCTTTACGTAAGCGCATAACTTCATAGTGTGGTGTTTCCATATGTTGATTTGGAATAATCACTACGTCACATTTATGATGTTTTTCAATGCGATGAACACTACGACGTTGCTCATTTAATAAATAAGCAGCAACAGCAACAGGCACTTGTGCATTTACTTGTGCTGTATTGTCTTTAATTGCTTCTTCTTCAATTAAGCGAAGAATTGAAAGTGCTATTGATTCGTTTGAACGAATAGTACCTTGGCCACTACAACGTGGACATGGGCCTTGGCTTGCTTCACCTAATGAAGGACGCAAACGCTGGCGCGACATTTCAAGTAAACCAAAGCGTGAGATTTTACCAATTTGAACGCGAGCACGGTCTGGGCGCGCTGCATCTTTTAAACGATTCTCTACTTCACGTTGATGGCGTGGAGGAGTCATATCGATAAAGTCGATTACAATTAAACCACCTAGGTCACGAAGACGTAATTGACGTGCAATTTCATCGGCCGCTTCTAAGTTTGTATTAAGTGCTGTCTCTTCAATATCGCCGCCTTTAGTTGCCTTAGACGAGTTGATATCAATAGATGTCAGTGCTTCGGTAGGGTCAATTACAATTGAACCACCAGAAGGAAGACGTACTTCACGCTGGAATGCAGACTCAATTTGACTTTCAATTTGGTAATGTGTAAATAAAGGCGTGTCACCTTGATAAAGCTTAACACGGCTCATAAAGTCAGGACGAAAACGCTCAATGTGCGCTTTAGCTTCTTCAAAAACACGTGGTTTATCAATTAAAATTTCGCCAATGTCACGACGTAAATAATCGCGTATTGCGCGGAAAATCACGTTGCTTTCTTGGTGAATCAAAAACGGTGCTTTAGCACTATCGGCTGCTTGTTTAATTGCATCCCAATGTACTAATAGTGCTTTTAAATCGTAGTTAAGTTCTTCAAATGATTTACCAACACCCGCTGTACGAACAATTAAGCCCATACCTTTAGGTAGTTCTAAACGACCTAATGCTTCTTTAAGTTCAGTTCGCTCATCACCTTCAATACGACGAGAAATACCGCCAGCACGAGGGTTATTAGGCATAAGAACTAAATAGCTACCAGCAACACTGATAAAAGTAGTTAACGCTGCGCCTTTTTGGCCGCGTTCTTCTTTATCAACTTGTACTATTACTTCTTGACCTTCTTTTATTACGTCGCGAATGTTAGGGCGACCATGAAAAGTGTAACCTGCAGGGAAGTAAGTACGTGCAATTTCTTTTAAAGGAAGGAAACCATGGCGGTCAGCACCGTAATCAACAAATGCTGCTTCAAGAGATGGTTCAATGCGAGTGATTTTGCCTTTATAAATATTGGCTTTTTTCTGTTCGTGACCTGGGCTTTCGATATCTAAATCATAAAGGCGCTGGCCATCAACCAGTGCTACGCGCATTTCTTCTTGCTGCGTTGCATTGATTAGCATACGTTTCATATTGTTACTCTACTTATTTATGTCGCTGACATGACGATGTTTTTCTCGCCTGTTCAGTTGTCCCTATTTTTAGAATGTGCAGCCTCACGACTGGGTCTTTAACGGAACGGCTCTGTATTTCGTATGCAGTATTTTAAATGCTGGCAAACAATAGCGATTATTACCGCTATTAAATTCTTAATGGTGCTAAAACTGTCGGCTTTTCAGCTACGTTTACAAGTTTTACCCAGAAGTCGGCCTGTCATATTAATCTTACTAAATATCATTCATATTAGGCGCGTAGGGCTCATTAAGTTGGTGAGCAATACATACTGATGTATCGCTAATATCCGTTTTAAGAGCAAAAATCGCTGCCGATGTTAATGAACGCTTATTTATTAGATTTTTTTAATTCTAAATAAGCTGCTGTACGGTACTACAATAATTGAGCTAGTGCTGAACGACGTTTTTTACGTCGTCACTATCAGACAAATTATCTGTTCATTGCTTTCTCTAGCACATTAAAAATCGCTTCATGTTCAAACTTAACCAGCAATATATTACGCGCATTGCCGTTAATTGATCGCACGTGTTAACTGAGGAGGCATAAAAGCTTTGGAAAACTTAACTCGGATCTGTATGATCGGCTACCCAGAATGTGCATCACGAATGTTTTAATGTGTTAAAAAGCACCGTTGTTATTTGCAAATACTAAATATTTGCGCTGCTGATTATCCCACTATTATTACAGTGTTAGCAACTAAATTATTTTACTTAAATTAGTGATTAGGCAATGTCAGAAAAAAACGACTTACAAGTAACTTATGTCACGATCAATGAAGACCATTTAGGTCAGCGTATTGATAACTTTCTTATTACCCATTTAAAAGGGGTGCCTAAAAGCGCTATTTATAAACTTTTGCGCAAAGGTGAGGTACGCGTTAATAAAAAGCGTATTAAGCCTGTATATAAACTACAGCTTGACGATGTACTGCGTATTGCACCTATCAGAGTTGCTGAGCGTGAAGAGTTTGTACCATCAAAGTTAGACAAAGTAACTCGCCTAGAAAACGATATTTTATTTGAAGATAAATACCTTATCGTCATAAATAAACCTTCAGGTATGGCTGTTCATGGTGGCAGTGGTTTAAGTTATGGTTTAATTGAAGCATTGCGCGCACTTCGCCCAGAAGAGCGCAGCCTTGAGCTAGTTCATAGGCTTGACCGTGATACATCGGGCTGTTTACTTATAGCGAAGCGCCGTTCGGTGTTAACCGCATTGCATGAACAGCTTCGTGAAAAAACCATGGAAAAAAACTACTGGGCACTTGTAGAAGGGCAGTGGGACTCTAAAACTAAAAACGTTACCGAAGGGCTGCGTAAAAATACGCTTAAATCGGGTGAACGCGTAGTACGTGTAGACAACACTGAGGGCAAGCCTTCGCATACGCGTTTTAAAGTACTTGAACGTTTTAACGATTGCTCACTTGTACAAGCATCGCCTGTTACAGGGCGTACGCACCAAATTCGTGTACATACGCAATGTAAAGGTCACCCAATAGCGTGCGACGACAAATATGGCGATCAGGGTTTTGACGATTCTATGCGTAAAGTTGGGTTAAACCGCTTATTCTTACATGCACACGATTTAAGTTTTTATCATCCTAAAAACGAAACAACGATGCGTATTGAAGCACCCCTTGATAAAACGCTTAAAAATACATTACTAAAATTACGAGACGCAAAACAGTGATTACAGTGACGCCGATTAAAAAATATAAGCTTGTCATTTTTGATTGGGATGGCACCGTTATGGATTCAGTCACTAAAATAGTTAACTGTATTCGTAGTAGTGCTGAGTTACTTAATTTAGTGGCGCCAAGTGATTTGGCAATTAAAAATATCATTGGTATGTCGCTTGAAAAAGCAATTGATGTTTTATTTCCCGATAATGCCGCGCAGCATCAAGCGCTAATTAAGGGGTATAAACACCAATATAGTGTTGATACCACGCCAACTCCTGTATTTGATAATGTTGTTAGCGTTTTAGGTGCCTTAAAAGAGCAAGGCATTGTTTTAGCGGTTGCAACAGGTAAAGGTCGAGATGGATTAGAGCGTTTGCTTGATCAAAGCCAACTCAGACATTTTTTTAGTGCAACACGTACAAGCGATGACGGACTGTCTAAGCCCTCTCCAGATATGCTGTATCAATTACTTGAAGAACTTGGCATAAGCGCTCAAGACGCTGTAATGATTGGTGATACCCAAATAGACATGACAATGGCAAAAGCTGCAGGCATGGATAGAATTGGCGTAACAATGGGTGTACATAACGCACAGCAGCTAAATAAGCTTAGCCCTGTTGCAACAGTAGATAATTATCTGCAATTGCAACAGGTTTTGCTTGGCTAATTTATTTAATTAGAATTTGCTTTGAGCGGTAAGCACATCAATACCAAACTCAGCCAATAATTGGCTGAGTTTAATTAATGGTAATCCAATTAAGCTATTAGGATCGTCTCCGCTTAGTTTTTCAAATAAACAGATACCCAACCCTTCACTTTTAAAGCTGCCAGCACAGTTATAAGGCTGCTCTGCGTCGCAATAAGCACTAATTTGTGCATCACTTAGGGTTTTAAATGTCACATTAAAAGGTTCTACGCAGGTTTTTTTTGTTCCAGTTACAATATCGTAAACACAAAGCCCTGTTAAAAATGTTACAGTATTACCGCTAAATAAATTTAGTTGTTTTAGAGCATTTTGTTTATTGTGCGGTTTACCTAAAATTTGATTGTTAAACACAGCGACTTGGTCTGATCCAATTGCTAACCCTTTTTTAAAGTGTTTATTAGCTGCTGAGGCTTTTAACTCACTTAAACGCTTAACCAGTTCAGTAGGTGTTTCGCATTCAAGTGCTGATTCGTCAACGTCGGGTGAAAACGTATCAAAGGGTAAATTAAATTTTTGTAATAAAGACTGCCTAAAAGGCGAGCTTGACGCTAAAATGAGTGGAAGCTTCATGGACTGTTTTCCTACGATAATTCAGATTGAGTTAGGATAAATCAGATCCGAGAGTAAAACACGTTAAAAACCAAGTAAAAATGGTTTTTTACTTTGACTAACAAACTAACTATCTATATGATGCAGCCCCTATGCAAAAGGTGAAAATTCCCATCACTCTTCATCCAGGCAAAGCAGCGCAGCACCGTTTAAAGTATGACGGAATTGTACCGCTTGAAAAACTTACTCGTTTAGAGAAAGTTGTGCAGGAAGAAGTAGGTGAAATAGCGGTAAAAATACATTGCAAAAACGATGATCAAGGTTTCGCTGTGATTAGAGGCAATTTGTCCACACATGTTACTGTCATTTGTCAACGTTGTAATGGTGATTTAGGGTTGGATTTGGTTCAAGACTTTGCATATTCACCAGTAGGTGAAGATACAGAGTTAGATATTTTTCCTGAAGACTACGACGAAGTAGCACTTGATGAAAATGGTGAAGTTAACGTTTTTGATTTAATTGAAGACGAACTAATTTTAGCAATTCCATTAGTGGCTACCCACAACGAAGCTTCATGCAGTTATTCAGCAAAGCCTGCCAGCTTTGGTGTATTAAAGGCGGAAGATGATAAACCTAATCCATTTGATATTTTGAAACAACTTAAGAAAGATTCTTAGGAGAAGACTATGGCTGTACAAAAAAGCAAAAAGTCTCGTGCAAGACGCGGCATGCGCCGTTCACACGATGCGATCAGTGGTCCAACTTTAACTGTAGATCAAACATCTGGTGAGACTCATCGTCGTCACCATGTGACTGCAGATGGTTACTACAAAGGCGTTCAAGTAATTTCTAAATAAGAGATTACTTATATGCTGAAAGATCTAACCATAGCGTTAGATATGATGGGGGGCGATTACGGCCCCCGTTCATCTATTCCTGCTGCCGTTCATGCGGTAAACGCTCATGCCAATTTAAGTCTCATTTTATGTGGCAATGAAGACGTTATATCTAAAGAACTCGAATCCCTCGATTCTTTATCTCATCCAAGACTCATAATTCGTCATTGTAGTGAAATAGTCACTAACGCCTGCGAACCCGCAATTGCTGTACGTTCAAAAAAAGATTCATCTATGCGTGTTGCCCTTGATTTAGTTAAGTCGGGCGAAGCTCAAGCGTGTGTTAGCTCAGGTAATACCGGCGCTTTATTTTTTATGGCTCACTACGTATTAAAAATGCTGCCAGGTGTTAAACGTGCCGCACTCATTTCATCTGTTCCTACAGAAAGCCAAAACCCAGTATATTTACTCGACTTAGGAGCTAATGTGCATTGTGATGCGCAAATGCTGTATCAGTTTGGGATTATGGGCTCTGTAGTTGCTGGCCAAGCACTTGGCTGCGATAACCCTCGCGTTAGCTTATTAAATATTGGCGCTGAGGACATTAAAGGCCACGATGATATTAAACAGGCTGCACAATTAATGCAGCAAAGCCCACATATTAATTACATTGGTTATAGCGAAGGAAGTGATATTTTTTCTGGCAAGGCTGATGTTATTGTATGCGAAGGGTTTGTGGGTAACGTGGCGCTTAAAACATGCGAAGGCATTGCCAAGCTTATTATGAATAAGTTTACAGCTGCGCTCGAAAAGCACCTTTTGTATAAATGTATGGCGTTTATATTGCGTCCAATAATAAAAAAACTCTATAAAAGGGTGAACCCCGACCAGTATAACGGTGCTTCTCTGGTAGGATTGCGCGGTATTGTCGTTAAAAGTCATGGAAATGCGTCAGCTAAAGCATTTCAAGCAGCAATTGATGAAGCGGTAAAAGAGGTTGAACGTCAACTTCCTGATAAAATAGCCGCTATTTTCGAAAAAACACATTCTAAAGACACGGCGGTTAATCAATAATTGATGTGCCGTGTATTTCATTATTTATTTGTTTAATTAAAAAGAGCAAAGTATGGCACAAAAAATTGCACTTCTATTCCCAGGTCAAGGCTCGCAAAGCGTTGGTATGTTACAAGAGCTACTAGAGAGTTCTGACATTGTTAAATCAACATTTGCAGAAGCATCAGATGCACTGGGTTACGACTTAGCAGAGCTAGTTCTTAATGGCCCAGAAGAAAAATTAAATCAAACTCATCGTACACAACCTGCATTATTAACTGCAAGTGTTGCTATTTACCGTGATTGGCTTGCAGCAAACCCAGATGCAGACGTTGTTATGGCCGGTCACAGCTTAGGCGAATATTCAGCACTAGTATGTAGCGACGTACTAAGCTTGAGCGAAGCTGTTAAGCTTGTTGAAAACCGTGGTTTATACATGCAAGAAGCTGTACCTGCAGGCGTAGGTTCAATGGCTGCGATTATTGGCTTAGGCGATGAAGAAATAAAAGCGGCATGTGCTGCCTCAGCGCAAGGTGAGGTTGTATCTCCAGTTAACTACAATTCTCCTGGTCAAGTTGTTATTGCAGGGCATAAAGCGGCAGTAGATAGAGCATCACAAGCATGTAAAGATGCTGGTGCTAAACGCGCATTACCACTTTCGGTTAGCGTACCTTCACATTGTGAACTAATGAAGCCAGCTGCTGTTAAGCTAGCGGTAGACTTAGCCGCTTTAACATTTAATACACCTAAGTGTGATGTAATTAATAATGTTGATGTAAAAGCTGAATCGACCGCTGATGCAATTAAAGATGCACTAGTACGTCAACTATACAGCCCAGTTCGCTGGACAGAAACAGTACAAGCCTTGGTTGCACAAGATGTAACGCAAAGCTACGAATTTGGTCCTGGTAAAGTATTAACAGGACTTGCTAAACGAATTGATAAAGCAATGGTTTGTGGCTCAGTAAACGATGCCGCTTCAATCGCTGCAGCTAAATAAGAGTATATAAAATGTCTAATTTATTTTCTTTAGAGGGCAAAATTGTCCTAATTACTGGCGCTAGCCGTGGTATTGGTAAAGCAATTGCAACAACATTAGTTGCGCAAGGTGCAAAAGTAGCAGGCACTGCAACAAGCGAGTCAGGCGCTGCTAAAATCAGCGAGTACCTAGGTGACAATGGTAAAGGTTATGCATTAAACGTAACGGATCCTGCATCTATTGAAGCGACACTTGCCGCAATAAAAGCTGATTTTGGCGATATTGACGTACTTGTTAATAACGCAGGTATCACACGTGACAACCTATTAATGCGTATGAAAGAGGCTGAGTGGGACGATATAATCGACACTAACTTAAGCTCGATTTTCCGTTTATCTAAAGCGGTACTTCGTCCAATGATGAAGAAAAAGAAAGGCCGTATTATCAATATTGGCTCAGTAGTGGGCACTATGGGTAATGCAGGGCAAGCTAATTATGCAGCGGCTAAAGCAGGGGTAATTGGTTTTTCTAAGTCACTTGCACGCGAAGTGGCATCACGTGGTATTACAGTAAACGTAGTGGCACCTGGTTTTATTCAAACTGATATGACTGATGATTTAACTGAAGAGCAAAAAGCAGCAACACTTGCAAATGTTCCAGCAGGGCGTTTAGGTCAACCAGACGAAATTGCAGCTGCGGTATGTTATTTAGCATCTGACGCTGCTGCGTACGTATCAGGTGAAACTTTGCATGTAAATGGCGCGATGTACATGGTTTAATAACCATTGTACCCACATTATTACCTAATAAAGTTAAGTAAGTTACCTCAAAAACATTGAATTATTTGTGAACTTGCTTTAAACATACTTGAAATCGCTGCGAAAATAAGCGATAAAAGACAAAATACACACTCAGAGGTTTGACCAGACAATTATTTATGGTCAAATCATTGAATCAGAGAATTATGCCGCGTAAACTACGCGGCAATCTGAAAATAACGCATCGGCGTTTTTAATAAAGGAAAGAAGAATGAGCGATATCCAAGAACGCGTAAAGAAAATTATCATTGAACAACTAGGTGTTAAAGAAGAAGAAGTTAAAAATGAATCTTCTTTCGTAGATGACCTAGGTGCAGATTCTCTTGATACTGTTGAACTAGTAATGGCTCTTGAAGAAGAGTTTGATACTGAGATCCCAGATGAAGAAGCTGAGAAGATCACTACAGTACAAACTGCTATCGATTACGTAACAGCACACGCTGAGTAATTAATCGCACGTTAAAGGCAGCATCCGCTGCCTTTAATTTTTTATATCCAAACCACCTCAAAGTTCGTGATTCAAAACTTAAGCCTCAATGCTCAATTTTAGCTAAAAATTAATTTTGATTGTGTTATGCGTTTTTAATCTATTTTGGGACTAGCACTTTGAGGTAGCTTGGGTATGTCATCCCCTTGTAAATATCCCTTATTGGAGGCAAACCGTGGCTAAACGTCGAGTCGTCGTAACTGGCTTAGGAATGTTGACGCCGCTAGGTAATGATGTTCAATCAACCTGGCAAGGCTTATTAGATGGCAAAAGTGGCATTCAAACAATAACCCACTTTGATACATCAAAATTTGGTACTAAATTCGCTGGCTTAATAAATGACTTTGATGCAACAGCATATATGTCAGCGAAAGATACTAAAAAAATGGACTTGTTTATTCAGTACGGCATAGCAGCGGGTGTTCAAGCCTTTAAAGATTCAGGCCTTGAAATTACTGAGCAAAACGCAACACGTATAGGTGTTGCTGTGGGCTCTGGTATTGGTGGCTTAACGCTTATCGAAGAAAACCACATTAAGTTATTAAATAGTGGTCCGCGCAAGTTATCGCCATTTTATGTGCCGTCTACTATTATTAATATGATCTCAGGTCACTTATCAATGATGCATGGACTTCGTGGTCCAAATATTTCAATTGTAACTGCCTGTACTACTGGTTTGCATAATATTGGCCATGCCGCGCGCATGATTGCCTACGGTGATGCTGATGCCATGGTTGCTGGCGGTGCAGAAAAAGCCTGTACGCCTATTGGTATGGGTGGCTTTAATGCTGCACGTGCACTTTCAACCCGCAATGACGATCCACAAGCGGCTTCTCGCCCTTGGGATAAAGACCGCGATGGCTTTGTGCTTTCTGACGGTGCAGGTGTTGTTGTAGTTGAAGAGTACGAACATGCTAAAGCACGTGGCGCTAAAATTTATGCTGAGCTTGTAGGCTTTGGTATGAGCGGCGATGCGTACCACATGACATCACCACCAGAAGATGGAGCGGGTGCTGCCCTTGCAATGCAAAACGCACTAAATGATGCGCAAGTAAACGCTGAGCAAATTGGTTACATTAACGCACACGGTACATCTACAAATGCAGGCGATAAAGCAGAAACTGCCGCTGTTAAGTCTATTTTTGGTAACGCAGCTAAAGATGTAATGGTAGGCTCGTCTAAATCGATGATGGGTCACTTGTTAGGTGCTGCAGGCTCGGTTGAATCGATTATTTCGATTTTATCACTGACAGATCAAAAAGTGTCGCCAACTATCAACCTTGATAACCCAGACGAAGGGTGTGACTTAGATTATATTGCTCACACTGCACGTGATGCAAAGTTAGACTTTGCACTGTGTAACTCGTTCGGTTTTGGTGGTACTAATGGCTCGTTGTTATTTAAAAAGGTATAATCTTTTTTAACAACGAATCAAATTATAAGAGCTCAGTTGTTTAACTGGGCTTTTTTTATATGCCAAATAAAATGCAAACAATAATAGCAGTAGATCAAAACAGCACTTTAAGCACGCGTGACAGAGGCTTAAATTACGGTGACGGCTTTTTTACAACGGCTAAAGTTGTTGATGGGCAAGTACAGTATTGGGCTCATCATAAAGCGCGTTTGATTGAATGCGCACAGCGTTTGGGTTTTCCTGAGCTAGATTTTAATCGCCTTGAAAACCAAATTGCTTTGCATATAAAAGCTGCACCACTCAACGTGCTTAAAATACTTGTAACGCGAGGCGAAGGCGGACGTGGTTATGGGCTGCCAAGTGAGTGTAATATTACTATTTTATTGAGCATATTAGATTACCCTAGTAATTACGAAGCGCTTGTTAAAAAGGGTGTAAATCTCGAAATAAGCCCAATTAAATTAGCAGCACAGCCTTATTTAGCGGGTCTTAAAACACTAAACCGGCTAGAGCAAGTACTAGTTAAAAAAGCAATGCAAACGCAAAACTGCGACGATGTGTTAGTGCTTGATTACAATAACAATGTAATTGAAGCTTCAGCAGCTAATATTTTTGCGATTGAAAATAAGCGTGTGTTTACGCCATTGCTTGATGAGTGCGGAATAAAGGGCGTTTATCTACAATCGTTATGTGATAAATTGCCTGTTGAATTTAAACGCGTGAAAGTAGAAGACTTAACCCAAGCAGACGCCGTATTTGTGTGTAATAGCTTAATGGGAGCAGTACCTGTAAAACGTATTGAGCAACAGGTATTTAATACAGACGACAGCCACGCATTACTAACTAAATTATTAGCCAAGGAGGCTGAGTGTTAAAAGTTATTTTATTGGTACTTTTTTTAGCTGTTATAACCACTGCTGTTGGTTACCAGCAATTACAAGCAACAATAAATAGCCCGTTAAAGGTAGCACAAAACACACAATTTGAAGTTAAGCATGGCACTGGCTTTAATAAGTTATGCCAACAATGGCAAGCTAAAAACTGGGTAGAAAGTTGTTGGCGTTATCAGGTAATTGCCAAATTAGATCCCACACTTACCGACTTAAAAGCGGGGCTTTACGAGCTAACAGCCGATAGCGTTATTAACAACGTAAAAAAAATTAACCAAGGTCAGCAAATTAGTTTTAGTTTTACCATAATTGAAGGTCAAAACTTACGTGAAGTACTAAGTGCTATTAAAAAAGCTGATAATTTACAAAACGATTTAAAAACTGACGAACTAAGTACTCAAATACTGGGTAATGACACGCACTTAGAAGGCTGGTTATTCCCCGACACTTACCATTATCATAATAACGATACTGCAAGCAGTGTATTAAAACGTGCAGCACAAAAAATGCAGCAAACATTAGATGATGCTTGGCAGCAGCGCGCTGCTAATCTACCCTATAAAACAGCATACGAAGCACTAATAATGGCTTCAATTATTGAAAAAGAAACAGGCCTTGCCAGTGAGCGTCCGTTAATTGCATCAGCGTTTGTTAATCGATTAAACACTAATATGCGCCTGCAAACCGATCCAACCGTAATATACGGGCTAGGCGCTGATTTTGATGGTGATATTAAACGTAAAGATTTGCGCGATTATACGCCTTACAATACGTATCGTATTAATGGTTTACCGCCAACACCGATTGCAATGCCATCAAAAGCCGCTATTTTAGCTGCAGTTAATCCGCCGCAAAGTGAATATGTTTACTTTGTATCAAAAGGCGATGGTAGCCACCAATTTTCAACCACGTTAAAACAGCATAACGCAGCAGTTAAAACGTATATATTAAATAAAAAGAATTAATATTTTATGAAACCAAAATTTATAGTAATAGAAGGGCTAGAAGGCGCGGGTAAATCAACCGCTATTTCGTTATGCCAAGACTTTTTAAACAAACAAAAAATAGACTTTATTAACGTCCGTGAACCTGGCGGCACACCATTGGCAGAATCGCTTCGTACGCTTGTAAAAGCAGAGCATGAAGAAGAAATTGCCTTTGAAACCGAGTTGCTTATTATGTACGCAGCTCGCTCGCAGCTAATGCACAATGTTATTACCCCAGCGCTTGATAAAGGCCAATGGGTACTTGCCGATCGTCATGATTTATCGTCTCAGGCGTATCAAGGTGGTGGGCGTGGCATTAGCTCAAATACATTAGCTTCACTTTCGTCAATGGTGTTAAAAGGCTTAAAGCCTGATTTAACTATTTACCTTGATATTGACCCAGTAATAGGTCTTGAGCGTGCAAAAGGGCGTGGTGAGCTTGACCGTATTGAACAAGAAGCCATTGAGTTTTTTCAGCGTACACGTATGCGTTATGTTGAACTTGCTAATGACGACAATACAATTAAAACCGTTGATGCAAACCAAAGTATTGATAAAGTACATCGCGATATTACCAATGTACTGCATTCATTTTTTGAAGGCTTAAAATAATATGCCATTGCCTTGGCTACATGATACTCAAGCACGTTTAGCGAAAAGTTATCGCGCAGAGCGTTTTCATCATGCGCAATTATTTTGTGGGCCTGTTGGCGTAGGTAAGTTTGAGTTAAGTGATGAGCTTGGGAATGCTTTGTTATGCCAAAATATAGCTAAGCAGGTAGCTGCGCAAAACAGTATGCTAAAACCTTGCGGACAGTGTAAAAGCTGTTTACTTACCCTGGCTGGCACTCACCCCGACAAACGTTTAACGCAAGTTGATGGGCAAAGTATTGGTGTAGATGATATTCGTGGTATTAGTGATTTTATGAATCACTCTGCAGCGCAAAATGGCAATAAAGTCGCGATAATCGAAAATTGCGAAAAAATGACCACAGCAGCAGCTAACGCATTATTAAAAACACTTGAAGAGCCAACTAATAGCCGCTTTTTAATATTAACCACAAGCCAACCAGAACAGCTCCCTGCAACTATTTTAAGTCGATGCGCTAAAAGTGACGTAAAAATAACTAATACAGCACTTGCTCAGCAATGGCTAGAGACATTAGATATTCCTAACTATAGTTGGTTAGCACTTTTTTATAACCAACCGCTGCAAGTAAAGCATTGGCAACAGCAAGACCAGCTGAAAAATATTGATACACTGTATAAGTTTGCAACTGAGTTTAAACAAAGCCATAATTTCAAAGCGTTAGTCGATATAATAAATAAACAGCCTGAACTTGTTCGTATATTTACTTTGTTTTTAAGCGTGCAACTAAAGCAGCAATTACTGCAAGGCATGAGTTTTGACGCTTATCAAAGTGCGCAAAATGCATTGGGCGAGTTTTTACAAAATAACACACAAGTACTTGGCCTTAATTTACCGCTTGCTGTATCACGATTAGCATACACATTGCGAAATTCTTAAAAGGATTAATCATGCAAGAACTACTAGTAGACATAGACGATTTAGACGAGTTATACCGTTGTTATATGCCTTACTTAAAAAAAGGTGGCTTATTTGTACGCACTAATATGCGTTACGAAGCAGGGCATTCATTAGCGCTTAGAGTTACTTTGCCCGATGCCTTAGAAGATGACGTAGTGACAGGTAAAGTGTCGTGGATCACGCCACAAGGTGCACAAAGCTCTAATCCTCCAGGTATTGGTATTAGTTTTTTAGATGATAAAACAAACCTAAACGCTAAAATCGAAAAGCTGCTTGGGACTATGTTAAACTCAGGCGATCAAACATATACCATGTAGTTATAGGGTTGGTTTTTCATTGAGATTAACGCCGCCCTATATTGGGTTCTTTTAATTACTAACATAATAAATTAAACGAACAAATTTAAACCCTGAACATAATACAGGCCTTATAGTGATTGTAGATTCTCATTGCCATTTAGACCGTCTTGATTTTGATAAACTAGACTTAAACCTTGACCAAGTTCTTGATAAAGCGCGTGCAAAGCAAATAGAGCACTTTTTATGTGTAAGCGTAACGCTTGATCAGTTTCCAAGCATGCTTGATAAAATTAAGCATTACAACGATGTATCAGCCTCATGCGGTGTACATCCACTTGATCAAAAAGACGCCCTTAATAAACAGCAACTAATCGACTTAGCTTCACACGACAAAGTCGTTGCTATTGGTGAAACGGGTCTTGATTACTACTATTCAAAAGATACCCACGCAGTGCAGCAAGCAAGCTTTGTTGGGCATATTGAAGTGGCTAACGAATTACAAAAGCCGTTAATTATTCATACACGTGATGCCCGCAGCGATACCATTAATTTAATGCGTGAGCACAAAGCCGAAAACTGCGGTGGTGTACTACATTGCTTTACCGAAGATTGGGATATGGCAAAAAAAGCCATAGACATGGGTTTTTATATTTCTATTTCGGGCATTGTTACCTTTAAAAATGCTATTGAGCTAAAAGAAGTAGTAAAGCAAATACCGCTAGATAGATTATTAATAGAAACCGACTCGCCTTATTTAGCACCAGTACCGTATCGTGGGCAAACAAACCAACCAGCGTACGTAGAAGATGTAGCTTATTACATTAGCGAACTTAAAGGCATTAGCTTTAATGAACTTGCTAAAGCGACTACCGAAAACTTTTATTCTTTATTTAAATTAGCAGCTAAAGGCTAAATACATGATTACTCACACGGCAAACCTTCCTATTTTACTAATGGGGCCAATGGTGCGCCGTGCAGAGCAAACTGGAGTCTGTATTCAGTTTGCTACCTCCAAGCCTGCAAACTGCCAAATAAACTTATTAAATGTTGAGTGTTATAGCGATCAACATACTGTTTCTTTGGGCGAACATTTATACCTGCATTTCGTTATTATAAAGCCAATAGACAACAAACTCCCTGTCGATAGCTTATTAAACTATGAGCTTGTAATTGACGACACAGCAATCGATTTATCGCCTTGGTGCTATAGCAATCAAACAACGCCTGCATTTGTAATCCCCGATAAACTCAGTGATATTTTGCATGGCTCGTGCCGTAATGCACATCACCCAGCAAAAGACAGCTTAGTGTCTGCAAGTCACTGGCAAAATACTCAGCGCGGTAATAATAACCAAGGCGCACAATTGCTATTACTGAGCGGTGACCAGGTTTACGCCGATGACGTAGCAGGCCCCATGTTATTAGCTATTCATCAGTTAATTAAAGCCTTAGGTATCTATAAAGAGCAACCACTTGCCATTGAGCTACCGGATGATATAAATGAGCAACTTTATAATCGCCATTTGTTTTTACCAAAAACGCCTTGGCAAAAACGCTCAAAGTTAGGTGTTGGTTACTGGCTAAAAAAAGACGAACCGCATTTTTCAAGTGTAAAAGCCTACAATCACCTTATCCATTTTGAAGAATACATTGCACTTTATTTATTAAATTTTAGTGCTGCTGCTTGGCAATGCGTTGATATACAAAACACAACGTATTCAGGTCAAAACAAGCAAAACAAAACTATTTTTGACGCTGAAAAAACAGCACTGATTGATTATGCAAAAGGCTTAACTGAAGTAGAGCGATTGTTTGCCAATGTATCTACGCTAATGATGTTTGACGATCACGATGTAACCGATGACTGGAACCTCACCGCTGGGTGGGAGCAAGCTATAAATGAAAACCCAAGTAGTAAACGGATCATCAATAACGGCTTAATTAGTTATTGGCTTTTTCAAGGAATGGGGAACGATGCACTAAATAAAACAGGCGAGTTACTAACACCTTTTAAGCAAAGCCGTACTGCTAATAATTTATGGCAGTTTAAAGCATTTGATAAACTACTAAACGATTTTAGTTTTTGGCATTATGAGTTAACTACAACCCCAAAAGTAGTGGTGCTAGATACACGTACGCACCGTTGGCGAAATGAGCAAAACTTTAATGAGCCTTCAGGCCTACTTGATTGGGAGCGCCTCACAGAGCTTGAAGAAAGCCTATTAAGCTACGATCAAGTTATTATTGTATCACCAGCCCCCGTATTTGGTGTTAAATCAATAGAAGCCATTCAAGCCATGTTTAACATATGTGGCCAACCGCTCATGGTTGACGTAGAAAACTGGATGGCGCACGAAGGGTCAGCCAAAAAGCTACTCGATACCTTTAGACGAACCGACACCCCAAACGAAACCCTTATTTTATCGGGAGACGTACATTACTCATTTTGCTTTTCGGTGCAAAAGCGTTTTGGCGATCACCCCAATCGAATTTGGCAGCTTACCGCCAGCGGTATTAAAAATGAGTTCCCGCGTAAATTAATAAACATACTCGATAAACTAGATTCAATTTTATACGGCCCAAAAAGCCCATTAAACTTTTTTACCAAACGCTGGCATATGGAAGTAGATAAGCACCAAACCATTGGTGAAGGGCAAAAATACTTAGTAAGCGACTCAGCTATTAGTTTAATAACACTAGAGCAGGGGAATTTAGCCCGCTATCAGTTAATACACGGTGAAGGGCATTTTACTGAGTTTGATTTAGAAGAGCAGTAAGTTGTTTATCTACAAGTTAACTGTAAATAAAAATGCCCAAAGACTTATAAAAATCTTTGGGCTATAAAGTGACTCTAAATTGAGTCTAGCGTTAACTAAAACACTTTCTTGGTTCTTTAGGGAGAAGAAGAAAGTATTTAAAAGTGTAGTAAAACCACCTAAAAAAGCATAACTAATTTTGCCACTTAGTTACATTTGGCAATAAAGGATTAGATTAATTATGCATGTTTTATACTTTAGTTTAGCTCCAGCTTATTAACTGTGTATTTTGTACTAAATCACGTGGTAGAGAATTTTTAATCTTATTTTTTTGCCATTTCCCCAGCCCAATAGGGCAGCCACACAGTGTTAATACTACTTCACCTATTGTTTGAGTTACTTCAGTTAAGCGTATATCTTTACCTTGAAAATAATCATTTGCTTGCTCGTTATTTAAAGCAAATATATTAGTTTTACACTCATTGCCAAATACCGTTGCAAACTCATGGGTTAGCCGTACGCCATTTTTATGAATAATGCCAATTTGAATACCCAAACGTGCGTACTTAATTTTATTTTGCACGGCTTCAAACCCCTCAGGAAATAACCACAGTTCTTTGTCGCGTTGCATTAAGCTGCCAGGCAGGTTAGTTAACCCAAAGTGCTTTTTAAGCGACTGCATAAACGCGGCACTTTGCTTTTTATCAAACTCGTTAAACGGAAACGCGCCTTTTTTAACAGTTTGATTTGGGTTATCGCAACTTGCGTGTTTTTTAAATTTAGCGATAAAAAAGCCTTCGCTATCGAATGTTTGCGGCCAAACATGCAAATAGCCTTCACTTGTGGTGGCTTTGCTTGCACCTTCAAATAAATCACTTAGTGACTCAGGCTCTATATAGTCGCCAAATTCACTGAGCAAATAATCGCACACTTGCTGGTTTTCGAGTGGAGTAAGTGTGCAGGTTGAATATACTAATGTGCCACCTGGCTTTAATGCGTAAAACGCGCTTTTAATTAAGTCTTTTTGCACTTGGGCTATTTGTATGTTTGATTCTATGGACCAATTTTTTAGTGCGTCGGCGTCTTTACGTACCGTGCCTTCGCCAGAGCAGGGCGCGTCTAGCAATATGCTGTCAAAGCATTCAAACATATAGTTGCCAAAAATAATACCATCAAAATGCGAGAGCGCACAGTTGCCAACCCCCATACGTTTGAGCGTTGCGCTAAGTACCTTTAAGCGAGATGACGAAAGCTCATTTGCAACAAGCACGCCTTGGTTATCCATAAGTGCTGCAAGTTGCGATGTTTTAGAGCCCGGTGCTGATGCCATATCAAGCACGAAATTATTTTGAGAGTCAGCGAGTTTAATACTTTGCTTTAATGCGATAGGCGGCAGCATTGAACTTGCCTCTTGCACGTACATAGCACCACTTAGATGTAAGTCGGTATTACCAAGGGCTAGGTTTTGCTCTTCATCGCTTGGGCGCTCTAACCAAAAGCCTTCACTGCACCAAGGGATGGGGGTTAGCAGCCAATTTTTTTCATTGGCACGTTTTACAAATTCTTCAATGCTAATTTTTAATGTATTAACGCGGATAGATTTTCTGAGTGGCCTGCGACACGCATTTAAAAAGTCATCTAAGTTTAGATGCGCTGGTAAATAGGTTTTTACGTCATCAATAAAGTGCTCAGGAATAAAAGTGTTGGCGTTCACGCGTTAGCTCATACTATAAAAATAAAGCGCGATAATAGCATTTATGCGAGGTGTTTTCAGCGCTAAAAAGCGTAACATCTGATTTATTACGCTGTCGACACTTCACTGTTTTAGTCTATTTTAAAACCATTTTTATGCGACTTTAGGTTAATAGTGTCGACAATAGGCGTGTTTTTTAGCCATTGTGATGTGTTTAAGGGTTGACATGATTTTTTAATAAGCCCATAGTAACCACATTAATTGTCGACAATCTAAAAAATAACTTATGACACACACATTTTTAAACGAAGCGCCTATAACTACCGCATCAGATCAAGTATTTGTAGATATGCGCCGTGAGATTGTTGAAGGCAGTATAGTTCAAGGCAGTAAAATATCAGAGCCTGAGCTTGCCAAACGTTATGGTGTAAGCCGTGCAACGCTTAGAGAGGCGTTAAATCGCCTAGAAAGTTGCTACCTTGTTGAGCGTAAAGCTAACGTAGGTTGCCGAGTAGTTGCCCTTACTGCTGAGCGTTTGATTGAAGTTTATCAAGTTCGCAGCTCACTTGAAGGCTTGGCATGTAGGCTGGCTGCCGACAATATGGAACCCGAAGAGATAAAAGGCTTAAAGCAATTACTTAATCAGCACCTACAAACACAACGTGTTAAAGAGGGCGAGTCTTACTATCAAGAAGCCGGCGATTTAGATTTTCATTACCGTATTATTCAAGGCAGTAAAAACGCGCATTTAATTCATTTACTGTGTAATGAGCTCTATCAATTAATACGCATGTACCGTGTACAAATGGGCATGGTGGGGCCGCGTGTATCAAAAGCATTTGATGAGCATTTAGCGATTATTAACGCCATTGAAAACCACGATGGCGAGCTGGCCGAAATGCTCATGAAGCGCCATATCAGTGCATCGCAAGCAAATATTCAAACCAAATTTGATTTATTAACGGCTAAAAGTTAAGCAGAGCAGTTAAACAGTCACAATTACAGATTAAAACTATAAGTTACTCCACGTAGCAACCGTTCAAAGTGAGGAGAAAGTAATGTCAGCAGGATTAAAATTTAAACACGCTATTGCCAATAACCGCCCGTTACAAGTGGTCGGTACTATTAACGCCTACACAGCGATGATGGCTGAAAAAATGGGCCACCAAGCTATTTATCTTTCAGGTGCCGGTGTTGCAAACGCATCGTTTGGTATGCCTGATTTGGGTATGACAAGCCTTGATAACGTGCTTGAAGATATTCGCCGTATTACCGGTGCTAGCGATTTACCACTACTTGTTGATGCTGATACCGGTTGGGGTGGGGCGTTTAACATTGCACGCACAGTAAAAGAAATGACTAAAGCGGGTGCGGCGGGTTTTCATATAGAAGACCAAGTAGCGCAAAAGCGCTGCGGGCATCGCCCAAATAAAGAAATTGTAAGCCAAGGTGAAATGGTTGACCGCATTAAAGCGGCGGTTGATGCAAAAACCGACAGCGATTTTTACATTATGGCGCGTACCGATGCATTTCAAAAAGAAGGTTTAAATGCCGCGATAGACCGTGCAGCTGCCTGTGTTGAAGCCGGTGCTGACGCTATTTTTGCAGAAGCCGTGCACGACCTTGCTGATTACCAAGCATTTGCAAAAGCGATTAACGTTCCAATTTTGGCAAACATTACTGAGTTTGGCCAAACACCAATTTACACAAAAGAGCAGTTAAGCGATGTAGGTGTTGAAATGGTGCTTTACCCACTCAGTGCATTTAGAGCCATGAACAAAGCAGCGCTAAACGTGTATTCAGCAATTTTAAATGAAGGCTCGCAACAAAGCCAAATTGAAAATATGCAAACGCGCTCTGAACTTTACGACTTTTTAGATTACCACACGTACGAGAACACACTCGACACCCTTTTTTCATCAAAATCTGACAAATAATAATTATTAAAATCACACACAAATTTAAGATAGGAGAAGATCATGGTAGATAAAGCATTAGGCGGCGCGGGTTTACGCGGACAAGTGGCTGGTCAAACAGCATTGTGTACTGTCGGACAAAGTGGTTCTGGCTTAACGTATTGTGGTTACGATATTAGCGAACTTGCCGAAAAAGCGCAGTTTGAAGAAGTGTCTTTTTTACTTTCACGTGGTGAGTTACCAACCACAAGCGAATTGGCAGAATATAAAGCAAAACTAAAAAGTTTACGCGGCTTACCTGATGCGCTTAAAACTGTGCTTGAAAATATTCCTAAAGACGCGCACCCAATGGATGTAATGCGCACGGGCTGCTCAATGTTGGGTAACCTTGAAATGGAGCTTGATTTTAGCCAAGCTAATGATGCAATCGACCGTATGGTTGCTGTGTTCCCAAGTATTATTTGTTACTGGTACCGCTTTACACACGACGGCGTACGCATTGAAACACAAACTGATGACGACTCAGTTGGCGCACATTTTTTAACACTGTTACATGACAAAGCACCTAGTGAATTGTTTGCACAGGTAATGAATGTATCACTAATTTTGTACGCAGAGCACGAGTTTAACGCCTCTACTTTTACAGGGCGTGTGTGTGCATCAACGCTTTCTGATATTCATTCTTGCGTAACTGGTGCGATTGGTACACTGCGTGGTCCATTACATGGTGGTGCTAACGAAGCGGCAATGGATATGATTCAAGGTTTTACAAGCGCTGAACATGCTGAGAAAGAAATTATGGGCATGCTTGAACGTAAAGACAAAATAATGGGTTTTGGTCATGCTATTTATCGCGAGTCTGATCCGCGTAATGTAATTATTAAAAAGTGGTCTGAAAAACTAGCGGCAGAGGTGGGCGATACCGTGCTTTACCCTGTTTCTGTTCGTTGTGAAGAAATTATGTGGCGCGAGAAAAAACTGTTTTGTAATGCCGATTTTTTCCATGCGTCTGCTTATCACTTTATGGATATTCCGACTAAGTTATTTACGCCAATATTTGTAATGAGCCGTGTTACGGGCTGGACAGCACATGTAAAAGAGCAGCGCGCTAACAACCGTATTATTCGCCCAAGTGCCGATTACACAGGGCCTGACGCACGCAGTTACACACCAATAGAGTCACGTTAAAAAAATGGGTGAGCACGCATGTGCTCACTTTTTTATTGCACATAGCTATTAGCGAGTAGTTTTTCTCAAACTTTTTATTAAACACGCTAGCTGTGAGCAAACACCGTCACCAAATTAGCGAACCCTTACCATGACCATAATTAATAACACCCAATACCGTAAACCTTTACCGGGCTCAAATGTCGACTATTACGATACGCAAGAAGCCGTAGATGCAATTAAGCCAGGTGCATACGCCACACTACCTTATACATCGCGTGTATTTGCCGAAAACCTAGTACGCCGATGCGACCCTGCTATGTTAACCGATGCACTTAATCAGCTAATTGAGCGAAAGCAAGACTTGGATTTTCCGTGGTATCCGGCGCGCGTAGTGTGCCACGATATTTTAGGGCAAACAGCGCTTGTTGATTTAGCAGGTTTGCGTGATGCAATTGCAGCCAAAGGCGGCGACCCCGCAAAAGTGAATCCGGTAGTACCTACGCAGTTAATAGTGGATCATTCACTGGCGGTAGAGCATGCCGGTTTTGATCCTAACGCATTTGAAAAAAACCGCGCCATTGAAGACAGACGCAATGATGACCGTTTTCATTTTATAAACTGGACTAAAACTGCGTTTAAAAATATTGACGTTATTCCACCGGGTAACGGCATTATGCATCAAATTAACCTTGAAAAAATGTCGCCGGTTATTCAAAACCGAGATGGCATTGCATTTCCCGATACCTTAGTTGGTACCGACAGCCACACGCCACATGTTGATGCGCTGGGCGTTATTGCTGTGGGCGTAGGTGGGCTTGAAGCTGAAAGCGTGATGCTTGGTCGTGCTTCTTATATTCGCCTACCTGATATTGTAGGCGTGGAGCTAACAGGTAAGCGCCAACCCGGTATTACCGCAACCGATATTGTACTAGCCATTACTGAATTTTTACGTGAGCAACGTGTTGTATCTACTTATTTAGAGTTTTACGGTGAAGGTGCAGACGCGCTTACACTTGGCGACAGAGCAACCATTTCAAACATGACACCTGAATTTGGCGCAACTGCAGCCATGTTTTATATCGACGATAAAACAATAGATTATTTGCGTTTAACAGGGCGTGAAGAAGAACAAATTGCCCTTGTTGAAAACTACGCAAAAACAGCAGGCCTTTGGAGCGATAGCTTAAAAACCGCAAAATACGAACGTGTACTTAAGTTTGATTTATCAAGCGTGGGGCGCAATATTGCCGGTCCATCTAATCCGCACCGCCGTGTATCGACAAGCGATTTAGCTAAAGAAGGTATTTCGGGCGTTGTTGAAAATGAAGAAGGCTTAATGCCAGACGGCGCATGTATTATTGCCGCTATTACTAGTTGTACTAATACTAGTAATCCACGCAATGTAATTGCTGCAGCACTCCTTGCCCGTAACGCAAATGCTAAGGGTTTAATGCGCAAACCTTGGGTTAAAACCTCATTAGCACCGGGCTCAAAAGCAGTGCAATCATACCTTGAAGATGCAAACCTACTAACAGAGCTTGAGCAACTTGGCTTTGGTATTGTTGGTTTTGCGTGTACAACGTGTAACGGTATGAGCGGGGCGCTTGACCCTGTGATTCAAAAAGAAGTGATCGATCGCGATTTATACACTACCGCGGTGCTTTCGGGTAATCGTAACTTTGATGGGCGTATTCATCCTTATGCTAAACAAGCATTTTTAGCGTCACCTCCTTTAGTTGTTGCGTACGCTATTGCAGGTACTATTCACTTTGATATTGAAAAAGGGATACTAGGGCAAGATCAACAAGGCAACGATATTACGCTTAAAGATTTATGGCCGTCAGACGAAGAGATTGATGCAGTAATTAAGCAAAGCGTTAAGCCAGAGCAGTTTAGAAAAGTATACGAGCCGATGTTTAATTTAACCGTAGATTACGGTGAAGATAACGATCCACTTTACGACTGGCGCCCAGAAAGCACCTACATTCGTCGTCCTCCTTATTGGGAAGGTGCACTTGCGGGTGAGCGCACAATGACCGGTATGCGTGCGCTTGCAGTTCTTGGCGATAACATTACAACCGATCATTTATCGCCATCAAACGCAATTATGGCAAGTAGTGCTGCTGGTGAATACCTGACCAAAATGAACGTCCCAGAGGAAGACTACAACTCGTACGCAACGCACCGGGGCGATCATTTAACAGCGCAGCGTGCAACATTTGCAAACCCTAAACTACTTAATGAAATGGTACTTGATGAAAACGGCGAAGTTAAGCAAGGCTCCTACGCACGCTTAGAGCCACAAGGTACTAATACTCGTATGTGGGAAGCAATCGAAGCCTACATGGAGCGTAAACAACCGCTTATTATTGTAGCCGGTGCCGATTACGGGCAAGGTTCGTCGCGCGATTGGGCCGCAAAAGGCGTAAGACTTGCAGGCGTTGAAGTAATAGCAGCTGAAGGTTTTGAGCGTATTCACCGTACTAACTTAATTGGTATGGGGGTTTTACCGCTTGAGTTTATAGCAGGCACAACGCGTAAAACCCTAAAGCTGGATGGCAGTGAAATGTACGATGTAACGGGCGATTTAAAACCAGGCGCCACAGTTAATTTAAGCATTACCCGTAAAAACGGTGAAGTGCTTACTGTGCCTATGAAGTGCCGTATAGATACCCAAGAAGAGCTTTCTATTTACGCGGCTGGTGGTGTGTTACAACGCTTTGCTCAAGACTTTTTAGAAGCAACGCAATCTGCATAAGGGCAAACATTATGTTTAAACCGCAAATTAAAGTGCCTGCAACCTATATGCGTGGCGGCACCAGTAAAGGTGTGTTTTTTAATTTAACTGATTTACCAAAGCCTGCTCAAGTAGCAGGCGAGGCGCGCGATAATTTATTACTGCGTGTTATTGGCAGCCCCGATCCGTATGCCAAACAAACGGATGGCATGGGCGGCGCTACATCAAGCACCAGTAAAACCGTAATCCTAAGTAAAAGTGAGCAAGCCGACCACGATGTTGATTACTTGTTTGGTCAAGTGGCGATAGATAGACCTTTTGTGGATTGGAGCGGTAACTGCGGCAACTTAACGTCAGCAGTGGGGGCTTTTGCTATTAGTAATGGTTTGGTCGATAAAAGCAGAGTACCTAATAACGGTGTTGCTATTGTGCGTGTGTGGCAGGCTAATATTAAAAAAAGCATATTAGTGCATGTCCCTATGACCAATGGCGAAGTGCAAGAAACCGGTGACTTTGAACTCGATGGTGTTACTTTTGCTGCAGCTGAAGTAAAACTTGAATTTATGGACCCCGCTGATGGCGATGGCGCGTTATTTCCAACAGGTAACGTAGTTGATGACTTAGAAGTACCAGGTGTTGGTACTCTAAAAGCAACCATGATAAATGCAGGTATTCCTACTGTATTTATTAACGCCACTGATATTGGTTATACCGGCACAGAGCTGCAAGACGATATAAATAATGATGTTGCTACACTTGCAAAGCTTGAAACCATTCGCGCTTATGGCGCCGTTAAAATGGGCTTAATCACTGATATTAATGAAGCGCAAGTTCGCCAACATACGCCAAAGGTTGCGTTTGTTGCAGCGCCTTTAGATTACAAAGCGTCTAGCGGTAAAGTTATTAAGGCTGCCAATATCAACTTATTAGTACGCGCAATGTCGATGGGTAAACTACATCATGCCATGATGGGCACAGCCGCTGTAGCTATTGGTACGGCTGCGGCTATTGAGGGCACACTTGTTAATATAGCCGCTGGTGGCGGAGCATTGAGTGAAGTTAACTTTGGTCACCCGTCGGGCACGCTAAAAGTAGGTGCTGAGGCTAAAAATAATGCTGGCAACTGGCTAGTTACCAAAGCAAGTATGAGCCGAAGTGCACGTGTATTAATGGAAGGGGTTGTAAGAGTACCTTACTAATCACTGGTGAAGTTAAGCGCAACTAAACATTTATTTTAGTTAAGCAAACAAATTTTATAAACGTTTGCTTAGCTAAAATAAAACCTACTCACACTCGTTAGAAATAATCCTTTTTCATTAATTTTTAGAATTATCGTCTTTTTTAGCTCTCATCCACCGCATTTACTTGAAGAATATAATTAACAAACTAGATTATATGTAATATTCATTTAATAAAATGAATATATTGTATCAATATGTGCTGGTTCTTTATGAGTGTCTATAGGTTATTGAATAATAGAGATGCTGATAAAGAAGTAGCTCATAGAATAAAGATAAATACTTCTATAAAACGTATAAATATGTAGCATAACTATATAGCTTAATGGTATTTTTAATGTTCTAGTAACAAAAGTTATGATTGTGTACTTTTTGATGCTTTTTAAACATAAAAGCTTAAATAAATCACTATCAACTAAACTAATTTCTGATACTCATTCCAGGCTATCAAGGAGAAATAAATGGTAAAGCGTACGATCAAATTTACACCTATTGCAGCTTCAGTTGCACTTACATTAGGCTTAACAGCATGTGGTTCTGATAACGACAGAAATATTCCTGTTACACCTGTAGAATCTTTCACTGCAACGGGCGATGCACAATTTAACATTGAAGTAACAGGTAAAGCAGTTAAAGGTTCAATGAAAAGTGCAGTAGTAACTGTAATGACTTTAGATGCATCTGGTCAAAGCGTTCCTGTTGCATTTCGCTCAGCTGCTTCAGCAGAGGCTGAGTCTTTTTCTGAAGAAGCACTATCACAAGATGCTGCAGATGCAGCGGTAGAAGCAAGTAAAATTGCCGCTAACCCTGAAGTGCTAACTGATGAAAACGGTCGTTACAGCATCTACTTAGATGATGATTTTACTGGACCTGTTTACATTACTGTTAAAACGTCTGAAGAAGGCGATGATAGCTTTTTACGTTGTGATGCTTACGTAGGTTGTGGCACTTACGACGAAGCGCCAGAAGTTGACGACGAAAATGATGGCGATACTGATATTGAGTTTGGCGAATGGTACAAAACTGACCTAGAGCTTTCAGTTGTTAAGTTTATTCCAGCTGTTGAAGCAGATACATCTGGAGCGAGCGGTGCAGCTGGCGACGCTAATGTTTTAGGTTCTTATAAAGCTAATGTTACTTTTTTAACATCGTTAGTGGCGGGTCTTCTTCTTGACTCAGGTTCAAGTGTAGATGAAGACGCTATTGCTACAGCTAGCTTAAACACTGTTGTACAAGTGATGGGTCAAGACGCAGCACTTTTACTTTCTGCTATTATTGGCGATTTATCTAACGGCGGCGCTGTAGATTTAAGTAATGTTGATGGCGAAGAAGAACTTACTGACGGTATTTTAGCAATTGCACAGCTTTCATCTTCAATTCAAGGTTTACCTTCAATTGGTGATGTAATGAGCAGCATTAAAGCGGGTATTAAATCAGGCCAGTTTAAAGGTAATACTGACGCTGGCATTGCTGCAATAGCTACAATGTTACAAACAGCAATTACAAATACTGCAAACATTTTTGTTGCTGTAGCAACGGGTGATGAAACTGCAATTGAAAACGCTTTAAAAGCGGCATTCTCTATTAACAACCCTAATGCAACACAAGCACAAATTGATGCGTTTGCCGCTAATTCAGTAGGTATTGCTAAAAAAGCAAAAGCAGCTAAAGACAAAGCTGTTAAAAATGGTGCAGCAACTGATGCCGGCCTTGCAGCCGCTGCAGTAAAAGTTAAAAAAGCACTAGAAGTAATTGGTTGTACTGGTGCAGAGTGTACAGTTGGAGATGATTTTTATACAGCTCTAGCAGCTGCTTTAACAGTAGAAGTTACAGCTTCACAGACTGCACTTACTGCATTAGAAATGGATATTGAAACAGCTCAAAGTTCACTTGCTGATGTTCAAGCAATGGGTGGCGACGCTCTTACAGCTGATAACGCAGCTGCATTTGTAAGTGCTGTAACATTACTGAAAAATGAAGCTGCTACAGCTGATTTAACAGTTAAAGCGGATTCTATTTTTGTTAAATCACAAGGTTACGTAACTGCTGCAAAAGCGTTAGTTACTCAAAGCTCTGATTACCAACAGATTCTTGATTCTGCAACGTCTTTACAAACAGATGCAGGTGTTGCTGTAACTGACACAGTTGCATACGACGCTGCATTAGCTGCACTAGTAGCGGAAGCAGAAGAAGCGATTAAAACGTTTGATATTGCTTTTGCTGCAGCAAAACTAGTTGCTGAAGATACTGCAGACGTTGCTGATGAGAAAAAATCAGCAGCAGACACAGCTGAAGCAGCTTCTACAAGCGCACTTGCTAACGCAGAAGGTGCAATGGTAGATACAGCCGAAAACGCAACTGAAGCTCTTGAGCTTGCTATGACTGCTGTTACTGCTGCGTCTGATTTTGCTGCTGCTGTTGATGCACTTGAAATTGCTATTGAGCAAGCACTAGTTGCTGCTAATGCTTACCTAGACCTTGAAGGCGAAGGCGCACAAGCAATGATTGATGCGCTTACAGCTATGCAAACAGCTGCTGAAGCTCAAGGTGAACTAGCTAGCGAGCAATTTGTAACAGCTTATAACCTACAACTTGTTGCTGAAGCGGCGGTTGCTAAACTTGAGGTACTAACCTCTGTTAAAGCTACATCAGAGTCATTATCGACTATGACTGTGCTTACTAACACTGGCGGTCAAGCGGTTATCGATGCAGCAGATGTTCTTGCTGACGTAATTGATGAATTGGCTGAAATGGGCAACTCAGGTGAAGGTACTTCTACTCGTCAACCTGATTGGTCATATAACTATGACTTAGATGCACTAGTTTTAGAATTAGAGAACGAAACTACCGGTGAAATGATCAGTGCTTCAGCTTCTTACCAAGGCGAGCAATTAGTTGTTGCTTGGGGCGCTACATTAATGGGTGAAAATGACGCAACTGTGTCACTTGTTACGGGTGAAAGTCGTACTGCAGCTCTAGAAGAGTGTGAACTGTTTGCTGACGGTACGATTATTGATCCTACGCAAATTGATTCATGTTTAATATTCACATTTGATGGTGAAGTAGATGCTGACACAGTTGATGACGCTGAAATCGTTAACACTGAAGCTTGGAACCACGTTGAAATTATGGACGGTGATTCTGGTTTCACTGGTATGCTAAACATTACTGCAACTGAAGAATCAGATTCTTCAAGCATTACACTTGAAGGTATGTCTGGCGACTTAGACTTTAAAGTAATGGGTATGGTTGACGGTAGTGGTGATGAAGATGAAAGTACATTAGAAGTTATGGTTAAAGGTGACGCAGCAATGGGTTACACATTATCTCTAACGGGTATGGAATCTACAGGTTACACTGGTGATGTTAAAGCTATGTACAATGGCGAAATGATGTCATTCGGTTCAGCTACTAAAGTTACTAACGGTGTATCTATCACTTACATCGATGGTGATGTAGTGCCTTACACTGATGTTGATTTAATTGATTCATCTAAGTAATATTTAAACTATAAAAGGGGAAAGCAGCGCTTTTCCCTTTTTTTATAGAAAGCGATTAAATTATGAAAAAAAAAATTCTCTTGTTAGGATTTTCAACAGCTTTTATTTCTCCTCTTGCTTCCGCAGATAACCAATTTCAAATATTTACTCATTTTGACGCAGAAATTTATACTGAAGCACAACCAGTACAGGCCTTTGTAGATGATTTTGATGCACCATTAAAATCGGGTGACAGTGCATTTACCTATAATATTTTTGAAGTGGGTGTTGGCTACGGTAATTTTAAAGTGGGTTTACAAAGTCGTTATGACTATGTTCTTAACTTTGATCCTGATACAGCTAAATACACTCATACCGAAAAGAATGACTTAGAGTTTGAAGATAGATTTTATACTTATTACCTCGATGCTAAACAAGCAACGTCTAATGGTGTATTTGTATCTTATGATTTTAAATTTTTAGATAAAAATGCATTAACAATAACACCTAAACTTTCTGTTTTTGCCAGCTCACACTATCAAGATGCCACTGTAAATGGTGAGATTTTTAGTGATGAAGTTGAAGGTGCTGTGACTGTCGATTACAACTTTTCTAAAGACATTTTATTTAAAGAATTTACACCTTCACAAAAGCCTGAAGGGCTAGGCTATAGCCTAGATATTTTTGCCGATTGGCAAGTAAATGACGAACTTAAAGTTGGTTTTAGCGTAAAAGATTTGCTGTATAAAACAGAGTACGAAGACAGCGGCTCTGTAAAGGGGCAAACTACTGAAATTCCATTTAGCGAAGATGATAACGGCGATATTATTACTCAGCCAACAGTTTCATTAAAAACATCTGCATTTGGAAATACGGTATCTCATGATTTCGAAATGGAAATGCGACTACAAGCATTTGCCGATTACAGAATAAATGATCGGTTTTCAACTCAGTTAACTTTAAAACGTTACGACAAAGACACGTTTAGCCAATTAAAAGGCCGTATTCACTTTTGGGATCATTGGCGAGTACAAGCAGGCTACGAAACAAAAAGCGAAGCATTTTTAGTTGGTATAGAAAACGAATATTTTGGTCTTAATTTACAAACTGATAGCCTAGATTTAGATAAAGCCTATTATGCGAATGTGAATTGGTACGTGAACATTAAGTTTTAAGGAATGACGATGTTAAAACAAATTATACCTTTAGGGGTCGCTATTGCATTGGCTGGTTGTGGTTCTTCATCAGACAGTGACAGTTCAGAATCTGTTGCAGTGAGTGAAATTGCTACATCTTCTTCTGTGAGTTTTTATGTATCTAATTGGCAATCACCACAGGGCACGCTTAATGTTTTAGATAGCGATGGGGTGGTGCAAGAATCAATTGAAGTCGAAAACATCAATACTGCGAGTGTAAGTGTAACTCCACTTACTTTTAATAGTTTTGAGTTTATACCTAGCGATACAGCTCTACCTTGTCCGCGATTTACAGGGTGTGGCAGAACTGTACGTGGTGATGTAAATGATTTAAACGCAAACCGGTTAATCGATTATCAAGAATTGACAACCGTTACTCTTAATTACAAAGCGGATGCATTTAGTGCACCGGGTGTAAATAAGGTTTACTTATCACCATTGAGCAAAGCAATTACAGAAGAAGGCTTTAGTGCTACACAGGCGAGTTTATCAGCCACGCCTTTTTATCATTTAACGCACAGTAATTTAAATGCAAGTGTTGAAGCAGAAATGGTTACAAATGCCTTCACTTACGCGGCAATTTTATCTGGTGTTGCTGATAGTTCGTTTAGTGTTGAAAGTGCTTTTAATGAATTTACTACCTTGGAGACTGACCAGCAAGCATGGCAATATTACAGCGATTTAGCAGCGCAGTATGTTACAGACAATCTATTTAGCGACCAAGGTAATGCTTTGCTGAAAAATGTAGCTGGTCAAGTTAAGCAAACGATTGCAAGTGTAACTACATTTACAAATTGGCAGGCTCGCTCAGCAGAAGTGCAAAGCTTAGATTCAAGAGAGTTACTTGTTGATACGCGAAATATAATTGGTGTTGCAAGACTTCAAGAAAAAAGCTATTCAGATGAATTAGACGCAAAATTTACTGAACTTGAAGGTACGTTTGATGAAGACACACAAAGAACCCTTGATGCACTTAGTAATGCTTTAAACGAAGTTATCACAAATTATTCACCACTAGCTGATGGCTCTACACCATCAGGGCAATATAAACTTCGTGATTTAGATATTGATTACAACCAATCACCTTATACTTGGGCTATTACTGGCACATATGATGAGTTACCTATAACCATTGACTTATCAATTCCAACTTTCAGAGTAAGTGGTGTATTAGGTAATAAAATCGAAGGTGTAATGAGCGCAACAGTCACAAATGGTGCTACGGTATTAAGTGTGGATGTAAGTGAATTGCTGATTGAGTTTGACGGCATAGATGCTCAAAGTGAATTAAACCCCGAAGCCGATACGGGTATTACACAAGTAACGACCAACGTAATTATCAATAAAACAGCGGGTAAACTCGAAGGTGATTTATCAGTAAACTTAAATCGCTTTGTTAATTCATTAGGTGAGGAGTCAACCACGTTATCTACTTTTGATTTTAATGGTGATTACGTAAGCGACATTCAAAACACTGCATTTCATATCACAGCAGTAGAGGCTTCGCCTTTTGTTGGTGAAGATAATGACGACTTAGCATTTACTTTTGAATTAGATTTTCCATTGAGTGGTGCAAGTGATTTTAAATTTGCATACGTAGGCGATGTGGAAAACCTATCAGAACTTACCTCTACAGATATATTTGTTAGCATACAAAATCGCGCGTTAGATTTACGTATTCGTGATGTTAGTGGCAACATTAATCTAATAGCGAAAGGCGAAAATGGACGTTGGTTAGATGTAAAGCAAAAGGGTCGTAATTACAGTGGCGGTTTATATTTTGGTGATACTAAACTAGCTGATGTTACTGCGGTACGTGGTATTCCTGGTGTTTTATTTCCAAATGGTGAGTTTGAGTCGTTATTTTAACTATTAGATTAAATAATTAAAAACTCAGCATATGCCTTACAGCTCAGCGCTTTTTGTGATGAGTGAAGTGTTTTTATAACTATTCGAAATCCGATATTAGTTTTCTAGTATCGGATTTTTAATGCTTGTCACATTAGTTAAATGCGCCTGAATTGAGGTAGCTGCCAATCCCGAGTGTAAACATCCATAGCCCCCATAAGCTGTGTTCAATAACACACACGACCGTTGAGCGGCTTTGTGCGTAGGTATACGCAAACAGTAAACCGCCCAAAAAGGCTAAGGCTACTGCAATCCAATTTGCATACACAATATGCGCCAACGCAAATACACTCGCACTAACTACAATACGCACTGCTTTTTTTGGCATAATGCGTTTATAACGATGAAAAAAATACGTTCTGAATATTAATTCTTGAGGAATAACCGACAGTATTGGGTAGAGCACCAACAGTAAAAGCCAATCATTAAATGAGTTACGGGGAAGGGTAAACCAGTTGCCTTGATGAATAATCCCGTAAAACATGCCCGAGAACAGCGCACCTAAAAAAAAGAAGCTAAACACACGCCTTTTAACAGCAGAAAATTGTCCAAGGCTTGTGAGTCTAAACCGTTTAAAATGGGGATCGCCTAGTAGCAACATACAACACACACTCATAAGTATAATAAGCGCAGGGATAAGCCAATTAGCTAAATGCTCGCGTAATCCAAAACCCAACAAGGGCAGCAATATAAAAATGAGGGTAAATTCAAACCAGCGGTATTGATTAGCGTTCAAGGTCGTCTCAACTTGCTTTTTTTAATAAGCTAGCAAGCTAAGACGACACTTTTATGACGAGGGGGCTTACTTTGCAGGCTCTTCTTCATCAGGGAAGTATTTATATAAGGCGATAATAGTGGCAAAAATACTTACAAAGGTAATACCCATTAAACCAAATACTTTAAAGTTAACCCAAAAGTCGAGCGAAAAATTATACGCAATATAAATGTTTAGTGCCGCTATACCAGCAGTTATAACAACCCACATTAGGTTAAGCTTATCCCATAATGGTTCTGGGACAACAATGGCTTGTTTTGTATCATTAGCGTTTTCGAGGATTGAGCTAAGCGCTTTTTTAACGAGATTTTTATTAAGTACATAACGGCTAACAAGTAACGTTAAACTTAAACCTGCATATATCAGTGTTGCTTTCCATTTAATGTATTGCTCATCATGAAGTACCAGCGTTAGCGTACCAAACACGGCAGCAATGCCAAAAAATATCCAATGACGAGTAGGTACATTGCCATGTTTAAAGTAGCTATAAGCAACTTGAATAAGCGTAGTGGCCATTAATAAACCGGTAGCCCAATAAATATCGACGAGTTTAAACACTGCAAAAAACAGTATGAGTGGAATGTATTCAATTAATGCGTGCATATACTACCTAAATTATACAAAAAAGAGTCAAAGGCTTTTTACCACATAAAGCTTAGCAACTACAAGGTTGACTTGTTCCCCTGTAACCCTTAGCCTGCGTGGCTTTATTACCAATTTGGTTTGGTATTTTTCATATCATCATATTCCCACGCTTAACCAACACTGATTTGGCGTGTATTTAGGAGCCTAAAATGAATAAAGCAGAACTCGTTGCTACCATTGCACACAAAAGTGAATTAACAAAAAAAGATTCTCAAGCGGCACTTTCAAGCTTGCAAAAAGTCATTACTAAATCGCTTTCTGAGGGCGATCAAGTTCAAATTAATGGCTTTGGTACCTTTGCGCTAAGTTATTACCCAGCGCGTACTGGGCGTAACCCACAAACAGGGGCTGCAATTGAAATAGAAGGCGCAAATAAAGCGGTTTTTAAGCCGGCTAAAGCGTTAAAAGACCTGCTTTAAATAGCACTACTTAGCTTGGTCGTTGACTGAGCTTTGCCCATCACGCCAACAAGTTGTGCGTCTACAAAAATAAACATAATGCCGAGCGTTAGTTGTAGGCGTTGAGCTTGCTCACGCGAGAAGCGAAGTTTCTGTATTTAAATCACCAAGTAGCAAAGCTATGTCTGATCTATGTAGTTTTTTCATCCCTTCTAAATGATTTACATGGCATTATAAATCCTACTTAAATTAACTCCTTTATTTTCAATTGCTTGTTATCGGCACGCATCGTGCTTTTTTGATTGTGTATTTTAAATATACCTTTTAAGAAAATAAGGAGATCTCAATGAGTACATTACAAACAAGCACACGTTTACAAGGCAAAAAAATCGCAATTTTAGCCACTGATGGATTTGAGCAAAGTGAGCTTTTATCTCCACGCAGCGCATTACTTGATGCTGGTGCAAACATCGAAATAGTATCAATTAAAGAAGGCCAAATTACTGGCTGGGATGAAGACAAGTGGGGCGATAAAGTAACAGTAGATAAACTAGTTACAAACGCAGATCCTGCTGATTACGACGCGCTTATGCTTCCTGGTGGTTTATTTAATCCAGACAGTTTACGCCAAGATAAAGATGCTAAAGCATTTATTGATGGCTTTTTTGGCGCAGAAAAAAACAAACCCGTTGCTGCTATTTGCCACGCACCGTGGTTGTTAGCTGAAATTAATAAATTGCGCGACCGTACTATTACTTCTTTTCCTAGTATTAAAAGCGATTTAATTAATGCAGGTGCTAATTGGGTCGATCAAGAAGTATGTGTAGACCAAGGTTTGGTAACAAGCCGAAGCCCAGCTGATTTAGAAGCATTTAATGCTAAATTTATTGAAGAGATTTTAGAGGGTAAACACCAAGCTCACTAATTTGCTTTTAAAAAACAAAAAAGGGCATTTTAAATGCCCTTTTTTAATGCGTAAATTTACACTTTTTATAATGCGGTTGCCGCTTTCATTTCACTAACAAATGCTTTTAACTGCGTTGTCATTGCGTCTAAATCGTTAAGGTTAGCTTCAATAATTTTAACTACAGCAGAGCCTGAAATAGCACCTGCTGCGCCTGCATTAAGTGCCGCTTTTACATCATCTGGTGTTGAAATACCAAACCCTAAAAGAGCAGGAGCTGCATGGTATTCTTTTAATTTAGTGACAATATTACCCGCCGGCATTTGTGCTTTAGTATCGGTACCGGTAACACCTGCGCGCGATAGTAAATACGTATAACCACGACCGTAAGAGGCGCATTGGCGAAGTGTGTCATCATCCGCATTAGGTGTTGCAATAAAAATTGGGTCTACACCGTTATCCATTGCCGATTTTCTAAATATTTTAGATTCATGCAGAGGTACGTCAGCCACTAAAATAGAGTCTACACCTACCGCTTTTGCATCTTTGTAAAATGCTTCTATGCCGCGCTTAAAAACAAGGTTTGAGTAAAGCAATAATCCAATTGGAATATCGGCGTTATACTCGCGTATCTCTTTAATAACATCAAAGCAATCTTGCGTGTTAATGTGTACATCAAGTGCGCGAATATTCGCTTTTTGAATTACAGGACCATCTGCAATAGGATCAGAAAACGGAATACCAAGCTCAAGTGCATCAGCGCCGCCGTCAATTAAGCTTTTAATAATCGCAACACTTTGCTCTTTACCTGGGTCGCCAATTGTTACAAATGGTACAAACGCACCTTGTTTTTTCTCGTTAAGCGCTGCAAACATTTTACCGTAACGATCCGTTTTTACTTGGCTCATAGCTGACCTCTTTCAGATAGTACATTGTGAACGTGTGCTAAATCTTTATCGCCACGACCACTTAAATTAATAACTAAAACGCTTTCCTCGGTTTGCTCTTCTGCATACTTAAGTGCATAAGCAAGCGCATGGCTTGATTCAAGCGCCGGAATGATCCCTTCGTTTTTAGCAAGTGATTGAAACGCATCAAGCGCTTCTGTATCAGTGATACCAACGTATTGAGCGCGACCAGTTTCGTGTAAAAATGCGTGCTGAGGACCAACCGCAGGGTAATCAAGACCCGCTGATACAGAGTAAGACTCTTCAATTTGGCCATCGTCGTTTTGCATAATGTACGTGTAAGTACCGTGTAATATACCTTTAGTGCCTTTACAAATTGTTGCACCGTGCTCATTTGTATCAAGCCCTTTCCCAGCAGGCTCAACACCAATTAATTTAACGCCTGGCTCGTCAATAAAGTCAGTGAACATACCAATTGCGTTTGAACCACCACCAACACAGGCAATTACAGCGTCAGGTAAACGACCTTCGGCTTTAAGTATTTGTTGTTTAGCTTCTTCACCAATAACTTTTTGATACTCACGTACAATTGTTGGGAATGGGTGAGGACCAGCTGCTGTGCCTAGTAGGTAGTGCGCGTCTTGATAATTAGCTGACCAGTCACGCAGGGCTTCATTTACTGCATCTTTTAATGTGCCAGAACCCGCTGTTACCGGAATAACCTCTGCGCCCATTAACTTCATTCTAAATACGTTTGGTTGCTGACGTTCAACGTCTTTTGCGCCCATATAAATTCGACATTTTAAACCCAGTAATGCACATGCAAGCGCGGTTGCAACGCCGTGTTGGCCTGCGCCTGTTTCAGCAATTACTTGTTTTTTACCCATGCGCTTAGTAAGTAACGCTTGGCCAAGTACTTGGTTGGTTTTATGTGCGCCACCGTGTAATAAGTCTTCACGCTTTAGATACAGTTTTACTTTTGGGTTTTTAACTAAATTGCGCGTTAAAGTAAGTGGGGTAGGACGACCCGCATACTCGTTTAATAATTTACTTAGCTCAGCCTGAAACTCAGGATCTTTTTGTGCTTTGTTAAATTCGTTTTCTAACTGCTTAAGCGCAGGGACAAGCAACTCGGGTACAAACATACCGCCAAACTCGCCAAAATAAGCTGGATTTTGCATTTTAACCTCAATAATTTCTGATGCTTGTAAAAGCATTATGTAATTTGTTAGGGCACTTTTTACCCGCAGATTCTTCAACGCCTGAGTTTAAATCAAGGCCTAAGGCACCTTTAAAAAGCGCATCTTTAATATTGTCTGGATTTAAGCCTCCAGCGAGCATAAACGGTGTGGTTGCATCATGAAGCACCGACCAATCAAATGCTTTACCTGTACCGCCAGCTTGTGTGTCGCTGTGTGTATCGTAAAGGTGTCGGTCAACGCCATTTACAGGCGTTGGCAATGCATCTTTTATTGCTTGGGCTTTCCAAATCTCGCAGCCGGTAGGTAACTGTGTACGCAACTGAGCGATGTAATCGTCACTTTCTTGACCATGTAATTGAACTGCCGCCAATTTTAGCACACTTGCGTATTGAGCAACTTGATCAATTGGGGCATCTACAAACACACCCACAAAATTAAGCGGGGCACTTTGGCTAAGCTCTTTTGCGCAATCTAAATCAACATAGCGTGGCGATTTAGGATGAAAAATTAAACCACCGTAAATAGCACCGTTTTGATATGCCGCTTGTGCATCTTTGGTACGTGTTAAACCACATACTTTATTGTCACCTAAAATAACACGGCGACATGCTTGCTCTAAATCACGCTCGCCCATAAGTGAGCTGCCAATTAAAAAACCATCGCATAATGGAGCTAAACGTTTTACGTCTTGATGGGTGTAAATACCCGATTCCGAAATAACCACTTTATCAGCCGGAATAAGTTTGCGTAGCTTTTCGGTAGTGGCTAAATCGGTGCTTAAATCGCGTAAATCACGGTTATTAATACCAATAATTTGTGCATCAAGCGCAAGTGCACGGTGTACTTCTTCTTCATTACTTACTTCGGTTAATACCGACATATTTAGTGAATCGGCAACAGCATGCAGTGCTTTATAGCTTTCGTCATCAATTACCGAAAGCATCAGCAATATAGCGTCACCGCCATAAATACGCGCCATATATACTTGGTATTCATCTATAAAAAAGTCTTTACAGATAAGCGGTTGTTCTACTTGGCTGCGCACAAATTCGAGGTAATCAAAACTGCCTTGAAAATATTTAGCATCAGTTAACACGCTCATGCAGGTGGCGTATTTTTTATAAACTGAGGTGATTTCGGTTAAATCAAATGGCTCTCTAATTAACCCTTTTGAGGGCGATGCTTTTTTACACTCTAAAATAAACTGTGTGCCTGGGGCGGCTAATGCTTTGTAAAAGCTACGGCTTGTAGGCACTGCAAGGTGCTTAAAGCTTTCAAGCGGGCGTGCGGCTTTACGCTCAATTAGTTCTAATTTTTTATCAGCAACAATTTTATCTAATACATTAGCCATTACTTACCTCAATAATTGCATTTAGTGTGTTCATGGCTTGCCCTGAACTTAATAATGTTTGTACTCGCTTTGCCCCTTCTTTTAACGTTTCTGCTTTACCTGTTAGGTATAAAAGGGCAGCTACGTTAACCACAATGGCAGCATTATGTGCATCTGTGCCTTTGCCTTGTAAGATGGCAAGGCTAGCATTTGCGTTGTATTGTGGGCCTTCACCAGCGAGTTGTTCAAGTGAATAGTTTGCAAGGTCAAAGTCGCTTGGGTTTAGTGTGTACTGTGTAAGCTTGCCATTATTCAGCTCAACTACCGTTGTTGGGCCGTGTAGAGCTATTTCGTCAGTGCCCGAGCCGTGAACAATCATAGCGCGCTTTGTGCCAAGGGTTTTAAGTGTTTGTGCCATTGGCATACATAACGCTTCGTTGTACACACCTAACAATTGCACATCAGGTGCTGCAGGGTTAGCAAGCGGGCCTAAAATATTAAAAATAGTGCGTGTTTTAAGCGCTGTACGCACGCCCATAGCATGGCGTACGCCACTGTGATAGTGCGGTGCAAACAAAAAGGTAAAATTGGTTTGCTCAAGACATTTTGCTGCCTGCTCTGGGCTCATGTCTATATTAATGCCCAGCGCTTTTAGTAAGTCGGCAGAGCCTGAATTACTCGATACACTGCGATTACCATGTTTTACCATGTTAATGCCGGCAGCAGCGGCAACTATGGCTGCTGTTGTGCTTATATTAATTGTGTTTGAGCCATCGCCGCCTGTGCCACAGCTATCAGCAAGTTGTGTACTGCTGGTAGTAAAAGCAACAGCGTTATCGCGCATTGAGGCTGCAGCACCTGCTATTTCATCGCTTACTTCGCCTTTAATTTTAAGGCTTATTAGTAGGGCGGTTAGCTCAATCTCGCTCATGTTACCTTGCATTATTTCATCAAACAGTGCTTTGGCGTCTGCGTAGCTTAATGATTGCCCTGTAATTAGTTGTTCAATAGCGTGTTGAACATTTATGGGTTGTTCTGGTTGTGTACTCATAATGTCCTTTTTTATTTAGCGCGTGTTAAGTAAGCGACACTTTGCTGAAGTAGCATTGCGCCGTTTGGCGTCAGTATTGATTCTGGATGAAACTGGTAACCTAATGCATTGTCATCATGATGATAAATAGCCATAGGGATATCTTCGTACTGGGCAATAACCTTTATATTATCAGGCACTTTTGTTGCCATTAATGAATGGTAACGTGCTACAGGCATTGTATTGCCCATACCATCAAATACAGGATGTTCGCCTAAATTAATAATTGAAGACTTACCATGTACGGTTTCACCCGCGTGACCGATTACTCCGCCATAGCTTTGTGTTAACGCTTGTTGGCCTAAACAAATGCCTAGCATTGGGAAGTGGCCTTTAGAGAGCTCAATAAGCTCCATTAAACAGCCTGCATCGGTTGGTGTGCCAGGGCCTGGTGAAAGTACTAATAGCACTTGGCCTTGCTCTTGGCGCATTTTATTAAAAATAACCTCAGCGCTAATGTTGTTTCTGTAAACAACAAGTTCGCAGCCAAGCATCGTAAGCTCATCAACAAGGTTGTATGTAAATGAGTCAAAGTTATCTAAAAAATAGATTTTAATAGGATTCGCTTTACTCATTTTATACCGCCTTATACGTAGATTTTATGGCGGTGATAACCGCTTGTGCTTTAGCGCGAGTTTCGTTTGCTTCAGAAATAGGATCTGAGTCAAACACTACACCTGCACCTGCTTGCACGTAGGCTATGTTATTTTTAACAAAAGCAGAGCGAATAACAATACAGCTATCCATTGCGCCATCACCGGTTAAGTAACCTACAGCGCCGCCATAACTGCCACGGCGCTTACCTTCAGTTTGACGAACAAGCTCAGCAGCACGAACCTTTGGTGCACCAACAAGCGTGCCCATGTTCATACACGCTTGGTAAGCGTGCAGTGCATCAAGCTCGGGTTTTAGTGTGCCAACAACGCGTGAAACTAAATGCATTACCTGTGAATAGCGGTCTACTTTTAATAACTCTTTGGCAAAACGAGTACCTGCAACACTAATGCGGGCTACGTCGTTACGGGCTAAATCAACGAGCATTAAATGCTCGGCGCGCTCTTTTTGATCGTTTCTTAGTTCAAGCTCAATGCGGCTGTCTAGGTCTGGGTTTATTTGCCCGTTAGCAAATTTGCCGCGCGCTCGAGTACCAGCAATTGGGTAAACTTCTACTTGCTGATTACCTATATCGTACTTAAGGGCCGACTCAGGGGACGCGCCAAATAATGCAAAGTCTTCATCGCGCATATAAAACATGTAAGGGCTTGGGTTTTGCTTTTTAAGCTGGCTATACGCATGTAAAGAATCAGGGCAAGGTAGTGAAAATGTACGCGACGGCACTACCTGAAAAATATCACCATCTACAATGTTCTTTTTAAGCTTAACAACTTGCTCGCAATACGTTTCATCGCTTATATCAACGCTTACATCACATTGTCCACTTTGCATATCCGCACTAAATTCTGCTGCGTTATCGCACAGCGTATTTAAGCGCTCAAGCTCTTTACCTACTTCAAAGCAGTTAGCGTGTACGTCTGGGCCATTAAATACATTGCCAATGAGTTCGGTTGTTTGTTTTTGATGATCAATAACAACTAAGGTTTCGGCTAAGTAAAATACATAATCAGGGCAGGTGTTTTCGCCATCAGGTACATCACTTAATTGCTCAAAGTTTGCCACCATGTCGTAGGCAAACACACCGCCTAAAAATACCGAAAACGGATTTTCGGTGGTGCTTTGAATACTGTTAATACAGGTACGAAGAGCGCTGAAAGCGTTATCAGCAACAAGCTTACTTGCTTCGTCTATATCGCTGCTGGTGTCTTGGTAGTTAAGTGTAAGCGTTGTGTCGTTTAATTGTGAATCACAGCTCTTAACATTTGCTTGTAAGTAGCTTAATAATTGCTTGCCGTTATTAGATTGTGCGCTAACAGTTACCGTTTTACCCTTACATACAATGCGCAGGGCGCTATCAACTAAAATTAAACTTTTTACACTGTCTTTAGAATCAATCTCAGCCGATTCAAGCAGTAGTGAGTTAGGCTTATCAAGTGCCGCGTATAATGCAAGAGGGCTACTAATATAGTCGCGTACTTGCGTAATGCTTGTTACTTCGCCTGGTGTGGTAGTTATATGACTAAAAATCAAACCTCATTCCCTCAAAAAATTAAACCCCGCAGTGCTTTTGCAATGCGGGGTTTGAATAACGATATCTAAATTACAAACAGATCATTACCGTCCCGCTATATCAGGCGCCACCACCAACGATGTGTAAGAGTAAGACCGTTATTCATGTTTTTCTGCCTCAAAATTTATTAAATATTTTTAACGTATATGTTTCGTAAAATTTAGTTATAAAAAAACCCGCATAGTTGCGGGTTTTGAATTTTTGCTAGACACGACAATTCATCACCCGAAAATTACGAGTGCCACCACCAAATAGTGTTTAAGTTTGAATTGATCATTATTGTTAATTCTTAATGTGTCTGAAAGTGGCTACAGTAAAACGTATCTTATGCTTTTGTGTCAAGTGTTTATTTAAAACAATTTAGTCAAAAAAGTTGTTATACTTACATAAACACCAGTAACCCTTAATTTTAAGCAGTTTTCTTTTGATAAAATACGATTTACATAGCCATACTACACATTCAGACGGGCGTTTAACGGTTGAAGAATTATTGCATCGCGCTGTTGATAAAAATATTGATGTGTTTGCTATTACCGATCATGACACTGTGGCGGCTATTAAGCCTGCTCAGCAATTTATTGAAGCAGAAAACTTACCGCTTTCATTAATAACGGGTACCGAAGTGTCTACCAAATGGGAAAGCTTCGAAATTCATATTGTAGGTTTAAATATTGATATTAATAATATTGACCTTACCTCTTTATTATCGGCTCAGCAGCAAAAGCGAGAAGAGCGTGCACTAGAAATTGGCGCACGCCTTGCAAAAAATGGTTTTGATGGCATTTACGAGCAAGCTAAAGAGCTGGCAAAAGACGCGCAAATTACGCGCGCACATTTTGCACGTGCCCTTATTGAGCGCGGTGTAGCTAAAAATTTCCCGGGTGTTTTTAAAAAGTACTTAGGGCGCGGCAAAACAGGCTATGTACCTAGTTGCTGGTGCACCATGCAAACCGCTGTAGAGGCAATACATGCCGCTGGTGGTGTTGCTGTACTTGCTCACCCAAGTAGCTATCAAATGTCAAACAAGTGGCTACGCAAATTATTAGTAGAATTTAAAAGTGTAGGAGGAGACGCAATGGAAGTTGCACAACCTCAACAGGCGCCAAGCGAACGTCAATTTTTAGGTGAACTCAGCCGTGAGTACGAACTACTTTGCTCGCAAGGGTCTGATTTTCATTTTCCGACAAGCTATTTAGAGCTTGGCAAAAATTTATACTTACCAAAAGACTGCCAAGGTGTTTGGCAAGTTTGGGAAGGACAAGAAGGGGCATTAACATGAGTCAATTATTCCATATTCATCCTGATAACCCGCAACCAAGATTGATTAGTCAAGCCGTTGATATTATTAAACAAGGTGGTGTTGTTGTTTACCCAACAGATTCGGGCTATGCCATTGGCTGTAATATTGGTAATAAGCAAGCCAAAGAGCGCATAGAGCGTATTCGTGGTATTGAAAAAAACGATAATTTTACGCTAGTTTGCCGTGATTTATCGGAGCTATCTACTTATGCACGTGTAGATAACCAGCTATTTAGATTAATTAAAAATAATACGCCAGGGCCTTATACCTTTATTTTTAAAGGCACAAAAGAAGTCCCTAAGCGTCTATTAAACGACAAGAAAAAAACCATTGGCATGCGTGTAATTGAACACCCAATTGCTTGTGCGTTACTTGCCGAACTTGGCGAGCCGCTAATGTCGTGTTCTTTAATTTTACCAGGGCAACAATTTACAGAATCAGATCCGGATGAAATTTTAGAGCGATTAGATAAACACGTTGATTTAATTATTCACGGTGGCCATTTAGCCGAGCAAGCAACCACAGTAATCGACTTGTCAGAAGATGAAGTTAAAATATTACGTGTTGGCTGTGGTGATACAAGCCCATTTGAGTAATAACAAGTGAGCGAAAGTACTGCTGATACAAAAAGTAATGAAAAGCCAGTGCAGCAAAAGTTGCCACTGGCTTTTTTGCATGGTAAAGCGGTTGTAGATAAACCAGAAGACTTATATATTCCGCCCGATGCGCTCGAAATAATATTAGAAACCTTTGAAGGCCCTCTCGATTTACTGCTTTATTTAATTAAAAAGCATAAGCTTGATGTGCTCGATCTTTCTATTTTTAGTATTACAGAGCAGTATGTAAGTTACGTTGAAATGATGACCGAGTTTCAACTCGAACTTGCCGGCGAATATTTAGTAATGGCTGCGTTACTTGCACAAATTAAGTCGCGCTTATTACTCCCTGTTCACGAAGAGCTTGAAGAGGAAGAAGACCCTCGCGCTGAGCTTATTAAACGCCTGCAAGAATATGAGTTATTTAAAAAAGCCGCCGAAAACCTCGATGATACCCCCCGTGTTGGGCGTGATATTTTTATAGCGCATGCCGCTATGCCAATAAATGAAGACACAAGTCAAAACCTCCCCGATATTGAACTTAAAGACTTAATGCTGGCGTTGAGTGATGTTATGGCGCGAGCAAAAACGTTTGAACATCATCAAATTACTGCCGAAGTACTCTCAACCCGAGAGAGAATGAGCCAAATATTACAACAGCTATCGAAAGCAAATTCAGCAGTGGTTTTTAATGCGCTTTTTACGCCTGATGAAGGGCGTAGTGGTGTGGTGGTTAGTTTTATAGCCATGCTTGAGCTCATTAAAGAAGGACTTGTTACTTGTTTGCAAGTAAGCCCAGAGAGCTTAATTTATGTCAGCTTGAGCGAGCAATCCACCCTATAAACTTATCTGTTTAATCCTCAACTTCTAAAACTGACTTTAATTATCAAAGTTCTGTGCTTATACGCACGTAAAGTGTTTGTAAATGTTATTTTCATTTACGGCTATGCACTATATTGTAACGTCATAGCATTATAGGACGTTACACATGTTTAAAAATACACCTTCATCTTACGGACTTGTCGCCATTATTTTACATTGGCTCATGGCGTTGACTATTTTTGGCCTGTTTGGTTTAGGTTTATATATGGTTGAGCTTACTTATTACGATAGCTGGTACAAAGGCTCGCTCGATTTACATAAAAGCATTGGTATTACGCTTGTGGCCGTATTTTTATTTAGAATTTTATGGCGTGCTTTATCTACACAACCTAAACCCTTAGGTGAAAGTAAAGGTATGAACCAATTAGCACACACCGCGCATATTGTTATGTATATTATTTTGGCCGTTATTGTTGTTGCTGGGTATTTAATATCAACCGCAGACGGACGTCCAATAGAAGTGTTTACCTTATTTAACGTATCAGCGCTTGATTTTGCTTTTGATGACCAAGCCGATATTGCAGGAAAAGTACATTATTACGGCGCGTGCACATTAATAGGGTTTGCAGTATTGCATGCACTAGGGGCGTTAAAACATCACTTTATCGATAAAGATAAAACCTTAATCAGAATGATCAAACCATTAAAGGATGATTAAAATGAAAAAATTATTAGTAAGCACAGCCGTTTCGGCTGCAATGATGTTATCGGCAACAGCCGCTAATGCAGCTGATTATGTAATTGATACAAAAGGCGGGCACGCATCTGTTAACTTTAAAATTAAACACTTAGGTTACAGCTGGTTATATGGTCGTTTTAATACTTTTGACGGCACATTTAGTTATGATGCTAAAAACCCTGATGCATCAAAAATTATGGTAAATATTGACACCACAAGCCTTGATTCTAACCATGCAGAGCGCGATAAGCACTTACACGGTAAAGATTTTTTAAATGTGGATAAATACCCAAAAGCGACATTTAAAAGCACCAGCATTAAATTTGATGAAAATGGTGAAGAGGCCGACGTAACCGGCGAATTTACGCTGCATGGCGTAACTAAAACTATTACCTTTGAAATAGATAAAGTGGGCGAAGGTAAAGATCCGTGGGGCGGCTACCGCGTAGGTTTTGAAGGCGAAACCAGCCTTAAACTTACCGACTACGGTATTGATTACAACTTAGGGCCTGCATCTACTCATGTTGATATTATTTTATCAATAGAAGGCGTTCGTCAGTAATACCATTATTGAATATAAAAACGCCACTTACTGTGGCGTTTTTTTTGCTTAACAGAAACTCAAATTATGCGACTTTGTATTTGTTTATTTTGTGCTATTAATACGTGACTTTAATAGAGGCCTTAAATCCTCAGGCAACCAACGCATAAGTAAATCGTTATAAGCCTGCGTTTTTTTAATAACTTTAAGCTGCTCATTAAGAATAGCGATGTCTTTTGCGCCTTGCTCGTTTTTAGTACAACCAATAAAACCATAACTTAACGCGGGAGATTCGGTTAATGGACGTTGGGTTAAGTTTTCTTCAAAGTGCATTGATTTAGCTAAATAGTAATGCTCGCTTGGGTAACCCAGCAAAATATCAATTCGTTTTAGGTTAAGCATATATGTAAGGCTCGCTAGGCTATCGCGAGTGGGTCTAATTACTAAATCTATATTAGGCGTACTGTTTATTAAAGTATCTATCTCTTGGCCGTAAGAGCGGCTCATAGAAACTCCAAGAGTTAGTTTTTTATCTTGTATTAAATTGAGTAGTGATACTTCTTTAGATTCCGCTATATTTAGCGCTTTTGCGAGCTTTTTATGCATTGCTATTGAAGGCGAGAGGCCCGTTGTTGAGCTCTCCTCTGTGAAATAAATATGCTCTTTTCTGTAATCATTTTTATAAAGCGATAACGCACAAACATTATTTGAAGTATTGGACAGCTCTTGAATTACTTTACCTGAGGGGATAAGCATGCGGTTAAAGGTAATATTAGGAAGTTGTTTTTCAAGTAAAGAAATTATGCTTTCGTCACGGCCTTGGTGTTGATATTGACCATTTAAAATATAATAGGGTGCAAAATCGTGCGCTAGCCAGTTTATGGTTCTAGCATTGCTTATTGAGCTCAGACAGAAAAAAAGTAAGAAAGTTAAAAATATACGGAGCATTACAACAGCTACCAGTAATTATTATTGTAAAACTATTGTAACCAATAAAGGGCTAAAAAGTAAAATGCCAGCAACAAGGCTGGCATAATATCTTATCAATAATTGCAATAATAGAATGGCAATTAAAGTTATATGTTGCTTAGTTAGCTTTTAGCCACTTAACAAACTGGCGTGCATCACTCGCTTTTTGAAATAATGCATTTTTTAAACCTTGTGTATCACTGAAGATTACACGATGTTTGTTTACTGAAATTGATTGCACTGGATGTGCTATTTGGATCATAGACCCGTTATATTTATAAGACATAATAAAACTCACTTTATTCTTGTTATTTATTCTGCGCTATATTTGTATAGCAAATTGCAGTCAATAAATTAACGATGTTGTGTTTAGCTTCATTACAGTGTTGACGATCTTTATGACACTTTTGCGATGATAATAAAAAATCATCTCGGTATTATTCAAGGGGTTCTCGCCGTACAATAACTTAGCTTTCAAATATACGTTTTGCGGGGCTTACTGGATCAGGGTAAATGGTTAACCGCGGCGGTTTCTTTAAACCAGAGAGGGAAGGTAACTTATATATAAATTGTGTGCAAGCTATTTATTATAAAAATATTTATAATAAATCTTATCAACTGCTTACAAAGCCCATTTTTAGTTACCAAAGGATAAGTATGAATTACTTAATAGTGAGTGATATTTATGGTTTAACCCCCTGCTTTAAGTAAGTTATCACAGGCAATTAGTTCAAATTTAGTGATTGTTGACCCATACAACAACAAGATTCAAGCTATTGAAAGTGAAAAAGATAGTTATAATAATTTTATACAGCAGTGTGGCCATGACAAATACACGGACAAACTTCTAGAATGCTTTGAGAGTTTAAAAGTGCCGACCACATGTATTGCGTTTAGCGCAGGGGCAAGTGCAGCATGGCGGGCACAGTTATTAACAGGCAATACACACCTTAAAAAGTTAATTGGCTTTTATCCGTCGCAAATTCGTAATTATTTAGCGTTAGATGCAAATGTACCCTGTGAATTCATATTCCCAGAAAGTGAGAGTCACTTTAATGTTGATGAAGTTATTAAAGCTTTAAGCACCAAAGCGAGTGTTAAGTGCTATAAAACCAATTTTTTGCATAGTTTTATGAACGAGTACTCAACCAATTTTAATGCGCAAGGGCTGGTTAAATATAGTAGCTATATAAAACAGAGCAGCCGTTAAAGCGTGTTTAGCTGCTTTTTATTAATATCAGGAAAATCAGTACGGGTATTATATTTTGCATACAGCGTTGTAAAAATGCTGCTGCTGGATAACTTATCTAACTCTTTTATAAAGGTTTTAGCACTAGAACGACCGGGTCTACAGCATGTTTGATACTGTTTTATTATACCCGCGACAGATAAACCTTGTTTTTGTAGCTTAAGGTCGGCCTGTGCAAAAAAAGCCGCACCCGTCCAATAAACACGTTGCTGGGCGCGTTGTTTCCACATATCGGCAGAGAGCTTATTAAGTGGCTGTGTTTTAGTTTTGGTTTGCAGGCAGGCACGATCAAATCCTGCATTTAAACGTTGTACAAACTGTGGCTGGGTGATTATACCGCTGTCACGCATTATTACGTTTTGCATATAACTGGCAAAACCCTCGCTTAGTCAAAAACCGGAGTAGGGAAGTAGCGGCAAATATAAATGCGAAAGTTCATGGTATAGCGTCCAATCTTTAGTGAATGCATTTAAACTGGCGTAGCGATCTATATGTAGTTCAATCCCATCGGGGTTATTGCGCTTAACTGTAGCCCAAGGTACAGGCTCAAAAGCAAAGTATTGCGGTTTTAAATAAATAGGCAAAGTGGTTTGCTTTAAAGGCCCCAGTGTATTTTGTGTTTTTTCAACACTTTGATTAACCCATGTAGACACCGTATTTTGAGCATTACTTGAGAGCGAGCTAAGGTTATGTATGACTACTTCAGCGGCTAATACGTTAAAAGAGCTGATTGATAGTAGCAGTACAAAAAAGTATTTCATTAAAATGCTCTACTGTAATTTAATAACTGGTACGCCAGGCTTAATATACAAGACCAACTAAATGGATAAATAATCACGCCTAATTCTTTATTTTTTAAAATGATAGTAACTATAAAAGTACAAATACAGACACCTCTAGCTAAGCATGGTTTAATCAATTAATCGTTATTTTAAGTTAGGTTTAGCCATGACGTATCAGCATATTCAAGTTCCTGAGCACGGCCAAAATATCACTATTGATGCACAAGGACACTGGCAAATACCGTTAGAACCTATAATTGCCTTTATTGATGGCGATGGCGTGGGTTTAGATGTTATGCCGGTAATGCGCCATGTTGTTGATAGTGCAATTGAGCATTGTTATAAAAGTGCACGGAAAATTCATTGGATGCAAGTTTATAATGGCGAGCAGGCCGCAAAGCTGTATGACGGTGACTGGTTCCCGCAAGAAACAATTAACGCGGTACGTGCCTGCAAAATTGCCATAAAAGGGCCGTTAACCACACCACTGGGTGGTGGCTTTCGATCGCTTAATGTTGCACTCAGGCAAGAAATGGATTTGTTTGTAAATATGCGCACTATAAAAGGCTTTAGTGCACTTCCTTCTCCTTTAAAAAATCCTTTTTTAACAAACATAACAGTGCTTCGTGATAGCAGCGAAGACGTGTACTCAGGTATTGAGTGGCAAGCAGGGAGTGTAGAAAGCGAAAAAATGCTCGATTTTTTATGTGAGGAAATGGGCGTAACCCGCTTAAGGTTTTCACAAGAATGCGGTATTGGTATTAAAAATATATCTAAAGAAGGCTCTGAGCGACTAATGCGCTTTGCCATTAACTATGCACTTAAAAACGATAGTGAATCATTAACGCTAGTACACAAAGGTAATGTACTTAAATTTACCGATGGGGCATTTAAGCGTTGGGGGTATGCACTTGCACAAAGCGAATTTAATGCCACTGCACATGAAAATGGGCGTTGGCTGCAAATAGATCGAGTAAATCAAGCACCTCTAATTATTAAAGAAGTTATAGCCGACAACATGCTGCAGCAATGTTTAATGCACCCAGAGCAATTTGATGTAGTGGTGACGACTAATCAAAATGGTGACTTTTTAGCGGATATGCTGAGCGCACAAGTTGGCGGTGTTGGCATAATGCCTGCTGCAAATCTAAATAACGATGTCGCATTTTTTGAGCCTACACACGGCACGTTTGAACGTATAGCAGGGCAAAATAAAGCAAACCCCAGCAGTAGTATTTTAAGTGCGGTATTAATGCTTAAATTTATGGGATGGGACGAGGCCGCATTACTAATAGAAAATGCGTTAGAGCAAACATTTAAAAGCGGTGAAGTAACCTTTGATTTAGCGCAAGAGCAGAGCGATAACTCAAGTATTCATAACTCGACAACCTTAACTTGTACTGGCTTTGCAAAGAAGGTTATCGAGCACTTTTAAACACATTCATTATTAAGCTGCTGAGGCAGTTTTTACTCTGTGCATGCAAGGGCGGTTGGTTAACTGCGCTGCACGATGGTAAATCTCATGTGCTTGAGGTTCATCGCACTGCGTACCACTAAGCGTATCCATTAACGCAACAACAATAATTGCAGGAACCTGGCAGCAATATTCGTCTAAAACGGCTTCTGTCGTTTGTGCATCAACATGGCAAAGTGGGTGGTTTTTAAGTTGGTATGCGTTTAGCAATGTATCCACTTCTAATACATCATTTGGTTGGTGCTTTGTTTTACGGCATTTACAACCAAACTCATCAACTAAAGTAGCTAATGCTTGGTAAGTTTCAGTGGTGTCAGCTTTTGTGCATAACTGCTCTTCAATAAACTGATGTAAATTAGCATCAATAAATAACCCGTCTTGTTGTGTGAAGCTTGATGTTGTCATAATTATTACTCTTAGTTTGTTGGCTTAACTTCACTCTAGCGCTAAGTGTATTATTAATGAAATTGTTGTTTTCAATAACTGACATTGATTTCATCAATAGTAAGTTTTAAAACTAAATAAAAAATAGAAAACATACCTAAATTATACTAATTAATTTGGTGCAGAGCGGTAAAAACGTGCACAAAACTGGAACAAGGGGATTAGTTGATGAGTTAAGTTGGATGCTTAGTTAATTGTTTTTATTGAATTTTAATTTTTTTATGAAGTCGGTACTAAGCTTGCTAACTATACTCTGTAGGTAGACTCCTATATCGACGATTTCCAAAAGCGCCATGGTATTTTCCCAAAGTTGAATACCACGGCGCTTTTTTATTTTCTCGTGTATTTTATTTAGCCGTAACAATAGTAATATTAAATTTTAATAAAGTAGGGAATAGCCACTAAAATAGCGCCTACAATCAACAGCATGCTAACACTGCTCATAAAATACGGAAATACCAATAGCGACAAACCAATACAAAGCGGTACTACGGCTTTTTTTCTTCGCCCGTAAGTAAGGTAGCCAATACCTATGCCTCCAAACAAAACACTCCACGCAATTATTGATGCACTATCCATTTTTACTCCATTTGAAGTTATTGTCTAAAACCGAGCTTGTTTGAAACTCATAGCACAGCATGTCTATATTTAATTATCTGTCTGCAATCGTTTTAGCAAACGCTAATAATTCACGCCTTAACCATTGGTGTGCAGGCGCATGGTGTAGTAGCGGGCTCCATATCATTTTTACCTCAATAGGGACTATTTGAAATGGCACAGGGCTGATTACTAAATCAGTATGGGAGGTTAACAATTTAGCCTGCCTGCGCGGTAGGGTGGCAATAAGTTGCTCTGATTGGCAAAGCAGGCTTGCAACCATGTAGTGGCGAGTAAAAACACGTATTTTGCGGGTTTGTTCTAGTTGCCAAAGGGCTTCGTCTACCCAGCCTAATTTTTGCTTTCCTGATTTATTAGTAACTGCGGCCTCAGGCCCCCAGCCTGCACGGTTTACCCAAATATGTTCTTTTTGTAAGTAGTCGTCTAACCCTGATTGTTGTAAAAATGTATTTTTAGGATGCGTTAAACAACAGTAATTATCTCGCCAAACACTGGCTTGATGAAACGAGCGAGGCAGACCATTAAAGCGGTTTATGGCTAAATCTATAGTGCCTTTTTCCATGTCTTGCAGGTTTACGTCGCTTGGGCTTAATACATCAAAATTAATACCGGGATTTTTACTAAGCTGCGCAGTTATAAAAGGGGCTATTAAGGTCGACTCTATGTAGTCGTTTGCCATTATTCTAAACGTAACTTCAGCTGTTGCAGGGTTAAATTGCTCACTAGGCTGCGTAATAGCTTCGGCCATTTTTAATAGCGTCTCAACCTCAGGCTTTAATGCAAGTGCTTTAGCTGTTGGCGTCATAGAGCCTGCGGCACGCACCAGTAGCGGGTCGTCAAATAAATCGCGCAAACGTTTTAATGCGTTACTCATAGCAGGTTGCGTAAGCGCGAGCTTATTCGCAGCTTTTGAAACACTTTTTTCATCAATGAGTACATTTAAGTAAACTAACAAGTTGAGGTCGACGTTTCTTATATTCATATGATCAATTTAAATTATATGCTTTATTAATTATCTAAATTAAAGCCTGCTTGCTAAGGTGTAAACAATTAATAAAAATAACCGCCATAACTGGCATCAATATAAGTGCTGTATTTATGCAAAATAGGCTAACAAATCAATCTAATAATGCGCTACAACACGTTGTAGCCAGTAAGCTTGCACGATCTGTTTTTGCTGGATTTGAGGCGATGTTTTCGCAATTTTTAAATATTACACTGGGTGCGCAGAGCCGGTTTGAGCAACGACAGCATCACAGTGTACAAAGTGCTATGCGTGAACGTTTACAAGTGTATGAGCGTGAGGTAAAAAACGTGAGTGAAGCCGTCAGAGTTATTGCTTATGCTGAGCTTACTTGCCCGCAAACGTGGCAGTTAGCTAAAAATATTTATGGCGATATGGTACAAAATCACGAAAATAAACCCATAGCGCATACCTTTTTTAATTCAACGTTTGGCGCAATTTGGGACGATAAAAAAATTCGTACTGTGCATTTGTTCGTATTAAAAGCAAAGTATCGTAGTGAGCCGCGCTCTTATGAAAGCTTAGTGAGTAGAGTATCGCTACATAATGGGTTTAATAAAGCTGTTAAAACGCTTATTACTAATCAAGTATTTAGAGTGCCGTTTAGTAATTTAGAACGTGATGTAGCCACATTACAAAGTACGTTAATGCAAGGCGCTAAGCAGCAATGCAAACAGGTGTACGAACTTATCAATTTAAACGACGGGTATATTGAATACGCCAACTCATTATTTTTTAGAAACAAAGCCTGTTATTTAATTGGGCGCTGCATTGCTAAAAATGGCGACAATATGCCTTTTGCTATCGCTATTTTAAATACCGATGAGGGACTAAAGCTTGATGCTGTAATGATGGGCGCCGATCAATTAAGTTTATTATTTGGCTTTGCACGCACCTATTTTATGGTTGATACCGATAAGCCCGCACGTTATGTAGATTACCTAAGTGTATTAATGCCACACAAACAACGCTTTGAGTTATTTAACGCCATTGGTTTTATAAAGCACGCCAAAACTGAGTTTTATCGGTATAAGGTCGATACGACTAAAAATAGCCCAGCCAACTTCAAGTATGTTAAAGCGCCAGGTACGCCGGGTATGGTAATGCTGGTATTTACTATTGAAGGGCTAGATTACGTTTATAAAGTAATTAAAGACAAATTTAGTGCGCCAAAAACAGCCACCAAAGCACAAGTGATAGACAAGTATAACTTTGTAAAACAAGCCGATAGGGTTGGTCGTTTGGTAGATACGCACGAGTTTAGATATTTAGCGTTTGATTTAAGCCGTTTTAGTGATGAATTGCTTGAGCAGATGAAAAACCAAATTGGTAGCAGTATGGTTATATCGGGTAAGGCACTCATTTTAAAGCACGTTTATGTTGAGCGTAAAATGACCCCGCTTAATTTATATATTAACCAATGCGATAACAAAACCCTAGAGCGAGTAATGCATGACTACGGTAAAGCAATTAAAGAGTTAGCGGGCGCTAATATATTTCCGGGCGACATGCTAATGAAAAACTTTGGCGTAACGCGATGGGGGCGAGTGGTGTTTTACGACTTTGACGAAATTTGCCCACTAACCGATTGCAACTTTAGAGAGGTGCCACACACCCAAAATGCACTTGAAGAGCTAAGTAGTAACTCGTATTTTGATATAGCTGAAAATGATATATTTCCGAGCCAATTTAAGGTGTTTTTTAGCGCCAACGAGATTGCGTTTAGTTATTTTAATAATGAGCACAGTAACTTGTTTTTAGCGACGTTTTGGCAAGGTTGTCAGCAACAAGTACATAATGGTTATCTACCCGATGTTTATCCTTACAAACAAAGTTGGCGCTTTTGAGGTTGTTTGAATCTGTGTTCATCCCCATCTATATGTTATTACAGTTTTTAAGCTTGGAGCAACAATGAAATATATTTCTCATGAAGATGGTAATCTTGCATTTAGTGAAACCGAAAAGCCGGTTTTAAAGAGCCATGAAGTACTTGTTAAAGTTGCAGCAATAGGTGTAAACCGTGCAGACAGTATGCAGCGCCAAGGTAAATACCCGGCCCCTGCGGGAGATAGCCCGATTTTAGGTTTAGAATGTGCGGGTACAGTTACTGAGCTTGGAAAAGATGTAGATAAAAGCTGGCTAAACAAGCGTATTTTTACGTTGTGCTCAGGTGGTGCTTATAGCGAATATGTAGCAGTTGATGCAAAACAGCTTATGGAATTACCCGATGATGTAACAATGGCTGAGGGCGCCGCAATAAGCGAAGTGTATTTAACGGCATTTGGCGCGTTATTTGAGCTTGGTAAATTACAAAAAGGGCAAACAGCGCTTATTCATGCAGGTGCTAGTGGTGTGGGCGGTGCAGCAATTCAAATGGCTAAAAGCGCAGGTGCTACCGTAGTTATTACTGCCGGTACGGATGACAAATGCCAACACGCAAAAGAACTCGGTGCCGATCATGCAATTAACTACAAAACCACTGACTTTGTAGAATATATGAAAGCAAATGAGTTAACAGCAAATGCAATTGTAGATCCTGTTTCGGGTAGTTACTTAAATAAAAATGCCGCTATTGCAGCCATGGATTGCCAAATTGTGATGCTTGCATTTTTAGATGGACGTTTTGCTGAAGTTGATTTTGCCGCGCTTTTACAAAAGCGTATTTCGTTTCATGCCTCAACGCTTAGAAATCGCAGTATTGAGTTTAAACGCCAGGTGCGCGACGACTTTGTAGCACGCTTTTACAATGATATTGCCACTAAAAAGTACGACTTTAACTTGTATAAAACATTGCCTTGGAGCGACGCAAACGAAGCCCATGCTATTTTAGAGCGTAATGAAAACGCAGGAAAAGTGGTTTTACTTGTAGAGTAACTCTTTAATTTTAGGGTTTAGCCCATATACTAAGCTCTATAAAAAAACACTTAAGGTTTAATAATGAATCCAATACTAGCAATACTTAAAGAGCACAATGTAAGCGACGAAAAAGTAAAAGCATTGTTTGAAGCGTTTACTCAAAACCCAATGATGGCAATGGCGCTTGTTCAAGAGCTTGGTATTCCGCCAGAAAAGCTACAACAATTAATGGCAGTCGTGATGACTCAACCGCATCTTATTAAAGAAGCGACTGACGAACTTGGTTTAGATTTTGAAAAAGTAAAAGAAGCGAAAGAAAAACTAAATCAATAATTTGTTATGTCATGAAACAAAAATAACTAAAAAAGCGCATAAGTATTTACTTATGCTTTTTTAGTTGGCTCATTCTTTTATGACTACTCTTTTGGAAGTAGTACTGTGTCGATAACATGAATTACGCCGTTGCTTGCTTTTACATCAGCTTTTACAACTTTAGCGTCATTTATCATTACGCCCATGCTGTCGGCTTTAACCATAACTGATTCGCCTTGTAGTGTTTTCGCACTATCTACCTTCATTACATCGGCTGCCATCACTTTTCCAGACACTACGTGATAAGTTAATACCGCCGTTAGCTTATCTTTGTTTTCAGGCTTGAGTAACATTTCTACAGTGCCTTCAGGTAATTTAGAAAATGCAGCATCTGTTGGTGCAAAAATAGTAAAGGGTCCTTTACCTTGCAGTGTTTCAACTAAACCTGCGGCTTTAACAGCAGCAACAAGAGTAGTGAACGAACCATTTTCAACGGCTACTTCAACAACGTCTTTTTTCATACCATGATGATCAGCATAAGCCATTGTAGTAAATCCAAGGCTTGCAGTTGTAAACAATAATGCAGTAGTAATTTTCTTAAACATTTTATTTTTCCTTTAAGTTAATACCCGTTGGTTTCGTTAAATGTTACGACGCTCTAAATTTAATCGATCAATTAAAATTAGTAGCCAACATGTTTTGTTACATCATTGATTGAACTGCAGCTAATTAACAAAGTCATATAAACAGTTACTTAATTAAAGACTTGTTCAATTGAAGGGAATAGGCATGAAATTAGTTTATAAGTTTTGGAAAAATAACCGCTCTCTTATCGTATTTATTGCACTGATGAGCGTATTTAGAAGCGCTGTAGCCGATTGGTACGAAGTGCCAACAGGCTCAATGAAACCAACAATTCAAGAAGGTGACAGAATACTTACCGATAAAATGGCCTACGATATTCGTGTCCCATTTACGCATATAAAACTACTTAAACTAGCGGACCCACAAACCGGTGATATTATTGTTTTTGACTCACAAGCTGCCGATAACCGTTTAATTAAACGTGTAATTGGTGTGCCAGGAGACACCGTTGCGCTTGAAAATAATGAACTCATTATTAATGGTAAAAAACTTAATTATGCAGATCAGCAAAGCAACATAGACTCGCTTGATAAAATCGAAGATTTAAACGGGTTAGCGCATTCGATAAGAGTGGCAAATATTCCTTCACGTTTATCGGGCTTTGATGCAATTACAATTCCTGATGATTATTATTTAGCAATGGGCGATAACCGCGACAATAGCGCTGACTCGCGTGTAATAGGTTTAATTCCGCGTAATGAGTTATTAGGAAAAGCAGAGCGCGTTATAGTCTCACTTGATTACGATAACTATTACCTACCAAGAAAAGACCGCGTATTGAAAAAGCTCAATTAAATAAGATAATTGATTTTAGAGTTAAAATATAACTGCCTATTTAGGCAGTTTACTTATATATTTTTTTACAAGCTTGGTAAGAACACTACGCTCGTGTTCGGTATTTAATATACGACTAAACATTACTTTAGCCCATAAAAAACCGCTGACATATCAGCGGTTTTTTTATTGTATGAGTAATATTACATTACGCGCATACCAGGCTCTGAGCCGTCATCTGGGTTAAGAATATAAATTTCTTTTCCGCCAGGGCCTGCTGCTAATACCATGCCTTCAGACATACCAAAGCGCATTTTACGAGGCTTAAGGTTAGCAACCATAACGGTTAGCTTGCCTTCGATATCCTCAGGTGCGTAAGCTGATTTAATACCCGCAAACACTTGGCGAGTTTCGCCGCCTAAATCAAGTGTTAGCTTAAGTAGTTTATCTGCGCCTTCTACGTGCTCTGCTTTAGCAATCTTAGCTACTCGTAAGTCTACTTTTGCAAAATCATCGAACTCAATTTCGTCGCTAATCGGCTCTTTTGCAAGTGGGCTGTTAGGGTCAATTGTTACTTTTGATGCTAAGCTTTCTTTAGATTCTTCAACCATTTTGTTTACTTTATCCATTTCAACACGTTGCATTAACGGTTTAAATTTATTGATAGGGTGGCTTACGAGTGCATTTTGAACGCGGTCCCATGCAAGGTCGTCATTTAAAAACGCTTGTACGTTGTCTGCCATTCCTGGTAGCACGGGTTTTAAGTAAGTAATTAAAACGCGGAACAAGTTAAGACCAAGAGAACAGACCTCGTGTGCTTCTTTTTGCTTAGTTTCGTCTTTAATTAATACCCAAGGTGCTGCGCCATCAATAAATTGGTTTGCTTTGTCGGCAAGCGCCATTATTTCGCGAATTGCGCGGCTGTAATCGCGGTTCTCATAGTGTGTTGTAATGCTCGGTGCAGCCGCTTGAAACTCTGCTAACAGCTCTGGTTGCATAATAGTACTGCTTAGCTTGCCATCAAACTTTTTACTAATAAAGCCAGCACAACGGCTCGCTATGTTGACTACTTTACCTACTAGGTCTGAATTTACGCGCTGTGCAAAGTCTTCTAGGTTTAAATCCAGATCAACAATACCGCTGCTTAATTTTGCTGCGTAGTAGTAACGTAAGTATTCTGGGTTTAAGTTATCTAAATAAGTACGCGCTTTAATAAACGTACCCTTTGATTTAGACATTTTTTCGCCATTCACAGTTACAAAACCATGAGCGAATACGTTAGTTGGCTTTCTAAAATTAGCGCCTTCTAGCATTGCTGGCCAAAATAAGCTGTGGAAGTAGATAATGTCTTTACCAATAAAGTGATAAAGCTCTGCGTCTGAACCTTCAGCCCAAAACGCATCAAAGTCGAGGCCTTTTTCGTCACATAGGTTTTTAAAACTCGCCATGTAACCAATAGGTGCATCTAACCAAACGTAAAAATATTTGCCTGGTGCATTTGGGATTTCAAAACCAAAATAAGGTGCGTCACGGCTAATATCCCACTGTTGCAAGCCATCGGTAAACCATTCGTCTAGCTTGTTAGCCATTTCTTGTTGAATAGTTCCCGAGTGTAACCATTCCTTTAGCATGCCTTCAAATGCTGGCAGGTCAAAAAAGTAATGCTCAGAATCTTTAAGTACAGGCTCAGCACCTGACATTACAGAACGCGGATTAATAAGTTCGGTAGGGCTGTATGTAGCACCACACGAATCACAGCTATCGCCGTTTTGGTTTTCAGACTTACACGTTGGGCAAGTACCTGTTACAAAGCGGTCTGGTAAGAAAATACCTTTTTCAGGGTCGAATAATTGTGAAATAGTGTGCTTTTTAATATGACCGGCATCGTTTAGGCGGTTATAAATAAGTTCGCTTAATTCTTTGTTTTCTTGGCTGTGCGTGCTGTGGTAGTTATCAAATTTGATATTAAAGTCAGCAAAGTCGCGTTGGCGCTCTATGCTCACTTGTTTTACCATTTCTTCAGGCGTGATCCCTTGCTTTTGCGCATTAAGCATAATTGGCGTGCCGTGGGCATCGTCTGCGCAAACATAATAAGCTTCGTGGCCTTGTAGTTTTTGAAAACGTGACCAAATATCAGTTTGAATATATTCCAATAAATGACCTAGGTGAGTAGGGCCATTTGCATAAGGTAATGCGCTGGTAATCAGGATCTTTCGCTGCGTCATAATCATTCCGAATTGAGGATAAAACGCCGTTTTTATTATACAAACGGCAATTATCATTAATTTATCTACAAGCTATCTGCTTAGAGTGCGCACAGCTTATGGATTTTTATTAATTGACTGGTGTTAATGCCCTGAATGTTACATAATTCCGTGGCACTTTTCATCAAAGAAACGCTATTTAATTGCTATGTTTGGACTGTCGAAACTATTCTCTTCTAAATCGGTGCAAAAACAACCGATTATAACTGCCTTAGCGGCATATCGTAGTGCGGCTTTTGCCGTCGGTATTGACGAAAGCTTCATTGATACTATTACTCAAAATGACGATAAATCACTACACATTAAATTAACTCTGCCATTTGCTGGGCAATCAGAAATGCCTTTAGTTGAGCAACACGTAAGTGAAAGCTTAAATGTGCCTGTAACAATTAGCGCCAAGGTTATCATTAAAGAGGCGGCTAAGTTTAAAGCGATTAAACATATTGTACTTATTGCCTCAGGCAAAGGTGGGGTAGGTAAGTCGACTACTGCTGTTAACTTGGCAGGCGCGCTTAAAAATGAAGGCGCAAAGGTGGGTATTTTAGATGCTGACATTTATGGCCCATCTATCCCAATGCTTTTAGGATTAGTGGGCGCGGAGCCCGTCACTAAAGATAACAAACAGCTACAGCCTTTTGATGCCAATGGCATTAAAGCGCAATCAATTGGCTTTTTAGTTCCAAGCGATGATGCCACGGTATGGCGTGGGCCAATGGCGTCAGGCGCGCTGAGCCAGTTACTTAACGAAACCGATTGGGGCGAGCTTGACTACTTAATTGTTGATATGCCACCGGGCACCGGTGATATTCAGCTTACAATGAGCCAAAAAGTACCCGCTAGCGGCACTGTTATTGTCACTACACCGCAAGATTTAGCGCTAGCCGATGCGCAAAAAGGCATTGCTATGTTTAATAAAGTAAACGTACCGGTGCTTGGCTTAATAGAAAATATGAGCCACTACATTTGCACTCACTGTGGTGAAGCTAACCACGTTTTTGGTAAAGACGGTGCACAAAAACTGGCGCATAAGCACGGCGTGCCTGTACTTAGCCATATTCCACTTGCAATAGATATACGCGAGTATTCTGAGCAAGGTAAACTTATTGCAAGCGATAACGATGCCACAATAAGCAAAACATACAGCGCAGCAGCAAGGTTAATAGCCAGCACGCTTTATTATCAACAGCATCACAATGCAATTGAAATTGTGATTACGGAAGATTAATAAATAATGAGACTTTCAGACACACATATTAAAGAATACCTAAGCGATGGCCGCATTGTTATTGAGCCTGCGCCAACGAGCGAAATGATTTCAGGCGTGACTGCCGATTTACGCTTGGGAAATAAATTTAGAACGTTTAATGCGCATAACGCGGCATACGTCGATTTAAGTGGTCCAAAAGATCAGTTAAATAAGGCCATGGAATCGATCATGAGTGAAGAAATAGTGCTTGATGAAGGTGAAGCATTCTTTTTACACCCAGGTGAACTTGCACTAGCTATTACCCATGAAAAAGTAACTCTACCAGCAGATATAGTAGGTTGGTTAGATGGACGCTCATCGCTTGCGCGTTTGGGTTTAATGGTGCATGTAACCGCGCATCGAATAGACCCAGGCTGGAGCGGCAATATTGTTTTAGAGTTTTACAACTCAGGTAAATTACCACTGGCACTACGCCCACTGATGAAAATTGGTGCTATGAGCTTTGAAATGTTATCGGGCCCGTGTGAAAACCCATACAATATTCGTAAAGATGCAAAATATAAAGATCAAAGCAGCGCAGTAGCAAGTCGTATTAGTGACGATAAATAATCACCAAATATAGACATCACTCGTCTATTTTATGAAGCGCATAGCCCAGTAGTTCAAAATAGTGGTTAAGTGCTTCATTTGCTTTATTAATATGCTCACTATTTGGGTAGATTAAATTACTACTTTTTAAGCCTCCCACTAAAAAGCTATTTTTTATATATGTGTGGCCTTCAATACAGGCTTCAAAACACCGCGCTGCAAGCTCTTCTGGCATGCTCATATAATTCATATTGTGGGCTTTATCGTGTTCTATACACGTTTGTACAAAGTTATTTGCATCAATACCATCTTGATCTAAAAATACATGTTTATAAAAACTGTTCAAAGCATTATTAAGTGGATGCGATAAATTTGGCGTGTTTGAAAGCCATAATTTTGATGCAAAACCAAATTGTGGTTTTGCTGCAAATAAGTGCTCGCTTATATGATGGTCAAACGCATGGAAAGAATATAAGGTTATAAATCAGTACATGAAATTTATTGCTATAATTCAGTAGTTAATGATTTATTTTGTATTCAGAAAAAAATAGTGTTAATTAGCTAGTCTGAATACGGATCTGTATTAAATCAAAAAACTTTTTCTCTAAAAAAATTTTCACTTAAATTTGTTTATCAACATAAAAAACTGGAAATGGTTGAATCGAACTATTTCATTTTTTGGGGGGAGTTACAGATGGTTTTAAATATTCAGTAATCATCTCATGTTGATGACTGAATGTTAGTTAGTAATGTGGATCAATTAATACGCTCGATAACATGTTTACCAACACCAGATTGGGCTAATATATTATTAAGCATATGTTCTGAGTAAAAAGAACATCCGCCTTCTCCATCTATAGGAAACATGTAGCACGAACCGATCTTTTGCGGCCATACCCGAAAATCACCGCAAGTAGATAATTTAGGGAAGCTGCTGTACCTGAACTTAACCACCGTATATCATGCAGTTAGCTAATGTTTTTATAATAATATGATGACAGGGGGTAAATTTTTAAATGACCACAACCTTGTGGTGTATAACTCATTTCCTACCCCAAATTTTATATTAAAACTAATAATCAATGGTTTGCATAATTATATTTATTTGAATAAAAATTTTAAAACATCTTTGTACCGTATTGATTAAGTTTAGCCAAAGATTTGTCAGAAATGATTAATTGGTTGAAGCCATCAATTTCAATCTCTGTATGATTATATTGACCAAAGATTCTCATTATCTTGTCAGTGGCTAAGGTTATTTTGCTCTCTAGTGTTTCATCAATAGGACCTAGAGTTTTATCGGTTATGTCTTTTTTATTTCCGATACTAATAACTGGTTCGTCAATAAAAATATCTTCAGGATATCCGTCAGTACTAACCCCCTCACTCCCTTTAGTCGTTCTAACTTCAGTCGTTATATCTTCGTCCATTAAAGCGAATTTTACTTTTGCTAATTCATCTGGGATGTCTAGAGCCACGCGGTAGGCATACTCAACAAGGTTTGGCTCTGCAGGCATAAATAGAAACGCCTGTTGGTCTGGCGCATCAGTAATACGCAATATACGCCCCATTACTTGGCGGTAATACATCTCTGTTTTCACGTTTGAAAGGTAGCAGCACACCTGAAGGCGCGGAATATTGGTGCCCTCAGATATCATTCCCACACTGATGATCCACTTTTGGTGGCTATATCTAAAAGATTTAATAAGGTCATTTCCGTTGCCTTCATCACTCGTTACAATAACAGCGCTATCTCCAATAGTCTGGTGCAGAATTAGCTTTATTTGCCAAGCATGGGTAATAGATGAAGCAACGATTAGTCCGCCTGCATTTTTATTTATTGTTCGAAGCTCATTTAGCTTATAATTAGAGTGGATTAATAGTTGCTCTATGACGCTTATGTAAGTCACAATCTCAGAATATGGGATAATTGATTTTGAAAGCAGGTCAATAAAGCTTGTGAAGTGACTTGTTTCATCACCCTCAACAACTGTAATCTGATCATTATCTAAGGCAACGATTTGCGGAATTCGGCATACATTGTCAGAAGTTGCTTGTTTTAAACCATATATGTAATCACATTGTATTTGCCCAGTCTCATTACAGTAATCAGCCAGTGCGATAGGCAGCGCATCGGTTCGCCACGGTGTGCCAGTTAGTGCGATTGTGTGAGTAGCTTTTTCTTTCATAGTTGTTATTATCTGCTTACCCCAAGCATTAGCATCTTTTATATTTGTTCCTGCGCAATGATGAATCTCATCGAAGATCACGAATACTCGATATTTATCAAATAAGCGCCATACCTTATTATCCAGTGTACTTAAAGCCTGATAGGTAAATGAATTACCCAGTGCACCAATAGTTCCATCAAAATGCGCTTCGAATTGTTCACTCAACGCTTCACTAAAATCATGCGCTACTATTGAGGAAGGAGAGAAACACAGTACTAGATCAATATCACCTTGGTCATACAGTAATTTAGCTAAAACTGAGGACATCACGGTTTTACCTGCACCTGGCGTTGCAAGGGCTAAAAAGTGTTTACTTGTTTCATATTTAGAAATCGCAGAGCGAATGCACTCTGACTGCCAATTTCTTAGTCTCATATATTAATCCTCTCTTTTTGATTCAATAAGTTCGTTTAGAACTGAAATCTTTCCTTTTAGAATATAATTCTTTTCCTGAACTGCCATGTAACGATCTTTTAAATTGTCATGTTGGTCAGGGTAAATTTCTTTCAATGCAACATACTCTTTTACCGCGCCTAAGCCCTCTAGTAATGCTGAGTTATATTGATTTAAACGTTGAAAAAGCATTTGGGAGTAGCTGATAGGTGAACATTCATGTGCCTCCTCTGACTCCTTTGCCGCTACCATTCCTTTTAAAGTTGCGTGATCAAACAAGTCACTTTTGGTGTAATGAGTAAGCCCTTTTTTTTTGGTTGTGCTTCTTATTAACCAACCCCTTCTGGTTAATTTTAAAAGCTCCTCATAAACGAAACGGCGGGAAGCCGTCGGATTAAGTTCTGCATCCTGCTTTATTGCTATAAATGCCGTTCTAATTTCAGTTGCAGTGAAGTGATTGACGTTGGGCATACACAGAATTTGGATGACAGTTTTGTCTAGTTCGAATTTTTCCATGTAAAAACCTTAATAAATATAATAAAACTACATCAGATATGCATATATGCATTAATTATGATTATATGCAATCGTTTAAGTCAACGCAATGTGGGATATTTAGTCTTTTGTGCCTGAGACATACCAATGGATAATTTTTCAAAAAAATTAGGTAAAAATATCAAGATGATGAGAGTTTTGAAAGACAAAAATCAGGCTGAGTTATCTTTTAAGTCTGGCTTAGATCAAAGCTATCTAAGTCGAGTTGAAAACGGTACCGTAAACATTACAGTCATTAAATTATGCCGTATAGCTAAAGTACTTGAGTGCAATTTGATTGAGTTAGTGCCTGAAACTGATTACAGCAGCACACTTTAAATGTCTTATATATGCCACCCCAAAGTCAATATATCCATTTTTATTATTGTAGATGTGGGTAAATGAGGTAGTAAAAAGTAGAACTACTTTTTACTACCTGCTCTCTATTTTTGCAAAAGGATACAATGCTCTAGAGCTGACCTTTCAGAAATTTCCAGCATATGAAAAGGAACTAAAAAAGCAATATTCCAATCTATGCTTTGTACCATAGTAAAAGTATGAGCTAGTACAAATAGGTTTTTATCATATTTAATTCTTGATAAAGGTGACCCAATCACAATTTATGGCTGAAATGCTAGCTCCTATACTATTCATCATCCTAATCACATTTTATTACAGGTATATCTGTCCAGCGAGTCGTATAACGTGGCGATAAGAAAGTCCGCTTCATATTCCACGTCTGTGTTAGTTTTTCACTCCCTATTGATAAAGTCCCCACACCATAGCGTTTATTTATCGCATCTAAGCATTCCATCATTTTAGGTTTATCCTCACTAACAGAGAACATATCGGCTTGTTGAAATAACTCACTTTCTAATTCTATTGCGCCAATACCGCAGCGATAAAAGCGCGTGTTAGCCTTAAAAATATCATCAATAACATCTGAAACAGCCTTAGCTATAACGCTGGTGTCTGATGTCGGTATGGGAAACTCATATAGAAGTGATTTTTTGTAGTGCTCATCTTCATGCGGTGAGCTGGCAGCAAAAATAACTACACGCTTTGTTAATGATTGCTGTCTTCTGAGTTTTCGCCCAACAATGGCGGCGTGTGTTACTAAGGCCGATTTTAATGTATTTAAATCACTTACTCTTTCCCCGAAACTTCTAGTTGAGTATATCTCTTTTTTATCTTGCTTTATTTCATCCCAACTTAGACAGGCAATACCATTTAATTCGCTAACAGTTCTCTCTACGACAACACTGAACATGCGCCTCATTGCTTTAGGGTTTTGGCAAGCCAAGTCCCAGGCTGTATTAATCGCCATTAACTTAAGTCTTTTTCCTAAACGAGAGCCGATACCCCAGACATCAGTGACATCCATTCGCATGAGTATTTCTTTACGAGATTTTTCATCGTTAATAACGGCCACACCGTTGTAACCTGATAGTTTTTTTGCTGCATGGTTGGCCGCTTTTGCTAAGGTAGGTGTTGTGCCAAAGCCTACACCAACCGGTAACCCTGTTTCTCGCCAAACTGCACGCCGGATTGTTTGCCCATAGTCAGCCCAATCGTCAATGATATTAGAGAATCCCGTAAATCGTAAGAACGACTCATCGATACTGTATACATAATGGTCGTCACAAAACCTGTTTATAACTGTCATCATTCTTTCGCTTAAATCAGCATAAAGCTCATAATTGGAAGAGCGAACCACAACATTGTGCTGCTCTAAATAGTTTTTAATCTTAAAGTAAGGCTGAAATTTAGGAATGTTAAGCTTTCTTGCAATAGGGCATATGGCGCAAACACACCCATCATTATTTGTAAGCACCACCACTGGTCTAAAGCGAACTGAGGGGTCAAATACCTTCTCAGCACTCGCGTAAAAAGCGACAGCATCTACGAGGGCAAACATCGATTCACTTCAGCTTTATTTCTGTGTAGGCGGATGCTCGCAGTAACGACACCCTCGAGCTTAAAGTCATCATCATTAGAAATATAAACAGACTTATAATCTTTAGAGGCAGAGATAAGTAAGCGTTTCGATTTATCTATGATTTTACAAACAAACGAACCGTTATAACTAGCAACAATAATATCGCCAGTATTTACATCCTCAGCTCTATCAATGACTAATAAGTCACCATCGAATATTCCTACTTCTTGCATGGATTGCCCAGAAGCGATACCAATAAAAGTAGCATTCGGGTGTTTAATGATTAGTTCATCGATTGAAATACCGAGCTCAACATATTCTGCGGCAGGAGACTCAAAGCCGGTAATGCCTGCTTCTATAAAAATTGGAATAACGAACATACACACCTCAAATACTGTTTATATGTACAGTGTAATTTAAGGTTTAAATTATGCCAAGGTTCTTTTTGTGAGACGATAGTTTAATTAGAGCTGATATAAGCATGTTTTAGACTTAAAGATGAAAAACCCCTTTAATAACAATTAGTAAAATTGCCATCGGTTTGTTAAAATTTCACTAGGGAATTATGAGCTTACTCAAAGCTTATTTTAATTATGGAATAATTTACTGATGACTTTAGTTAAAAACACTATTGTATCTTTGCTGATGCTTAGCTTTATTACTGGCTGTTCAGCCTCTAGACACGCTATCATTGCCGGTGACTCTGAATTAACAGATGCTCAAGTGTGTCGAAATTACCTTAATGATAAAGATATCCTCGCTAAAAGTTACACCGCCGAAAATACTGATGAAGCGAACTATATCTACGCGCTTAACAGAGAAGTTAAATATAGAACACTCACTCAATACAAATGTGAGATATTATCTGTCGCTGCGCCAAGAGCTGGCGGGTCAAATAACTATTCTTCTGGTTATGCATGGGACCAGTTTTATGATGGTAACTACAACTTAGTCAGGCGCTGTCGAGATAAGTCTACGGGCCAATTTGCATATAACAGCGCTTGCTCTGGTCAATATCAAAATGACAATACATGGACTGGGAAGCAACTTTCCGATTAAACTTTAAAAGCACAATATCTTAGTTCTACAATTAAAATTGTCAGTCACCACAAATGAGAACTAGCTTATTAACTCATTTATTATACGTGACATATTTAAACCGAAATAGGTACCAAGAATCATAATGAAAGCATCCACAATTTCACTGTTAGCAACACTTATTTTCTCTGCTGCCTCTTCAGCAAATCAAGAAATTGACTCATTTAGCAAAGCTAAACGACTGCTAGAAAAACAAGTTTATAACAATCACCGCATTACCCTTTATTGTGGTGCGACATTTGATGCTAGTAAAAAAGTAACCGCACTTGAGGGTTTTTCTACAACAAAGTACGTCAAACGAGCTAAAAAAATTGAATGGGAGCACGTTGTTCCAGCAGAAAACTTTGGTCGTACTTTTAGCGAATGGCGAGACGGGCATAAGCAGTGTGTAAATAGTATGGGTAAGTCATTTAAAGGTCGAAGGTGTGCGGAAAAGGTAAATAAAGAATATCGTTTTATGCAAGCTGATATGTTTAACCTTTATCCGGCCATTGGCGCTGTGAATGCTCTCAGAAGCAATTATAACTTTACTATGCTTCCAGCAGCCCAAAGCGACTTTGGACTTTGTGCGATGAAAATTGACGAGAGAAAAGCAGAGCCACCTGAAATAGCCAGAGGGCAAATTGCACGTACTTATTTGTATATGGAAACCACCTATAAACGATACAACATGAGTAAAGCGCAACGCCAGCTAATGAATGCCTGGGATAAAATGTATCCTGTTGATGCTTGGGAGTGCACTAGAGCTGAGAAGATTTCAAAGCTACAAAAGAATCAAAATGATGTAGTTAAAAGCCGCTGTGAGAATATGGGTCTCTAACTATATTGTCTTGAAGTGGCTGTATATTCAAATAAAGCTTTCAAGCTTGTACATATCTATATTAGAAACAACATTTAAAAGAAGTTTTTATGCGTCAAGAAATACATGAGGTAACTATTCAAGATATTGAAAACGATTTATTTCTCGTAACGGGCGACCGTGGTTTAAAGAAAATGAAAGTCACATAGAACCATCTCAAAGCGTATTCCTGGACTTCCCAACTATCACTAGACACCTGCTTATAATCTTAAAGTACAAAACGGAAGTAAACTTCCGCTTTGTAAGCTTGTATTGCTATATTTCGGAAGCAAACTTCCGTTTCAAGGGCTTCAAAGGTAGTTATCGGAAATATACTTCTGTTTTTGAAAGCGTTAACCTAGATAGCTATATGAGCCATTTTTCGGGGTCTTATTTGAGCGATAAGCGGTGATCTAGTTAAGTAATCATTAACTTAGTAAGAATAGAGGAAAGTTTCCTCTTTTTTACAAGTTTATATAGGCTACAGCAAGCATAATATTTATAGTTGGCAATAGTTTACGCTATTTACTATTAATATAAGTTCATAAAATAAGAATGTTTTTGTGCTAAAGTAGGGTAATTGCACTCTGATAAAACTGTTACGGCTTCCTCGGAACTTGGTGGATCTTGATATGGATATTAAAAAAAAATTATTGGATAAAGGATTTGTTTTTATACCAAAGTGGCAACCTAGTACCAAAATCGACTCTTTAGCTGAGCAGCTAGGGAATGTAATAAAGATCAGTGATTATGAAGATCATTCAGGAATACCTGACGTACAAAAAATTATACCTAAGCAACGAAGCAAATCATTAAAAAACCAATACAGCGGAAAATTTGGTTTAGACTCTTTTCCTCTTCATACTGATTTAGCCCATTGGTCTAAACCTCCAAACTATCTAATGTTGAGATGTATACGTGGTTTTGAACAAGTTTCAACAAAGGTTTTACCGTTAAAGTATATATTACCGCAAATAACAGAACTTGGGTTTGCTCGCTCTGTAGTAAAACCAAAAAATAATGAGCGTGCAGTGCGGGGGTGTTTACTACCTCTATCATTTCAAAACAATAATCAAAAATGTATTCGCTGGGATTCATTGTTTTTGGAGGCAGCAAACGATAAAGCTGAATTAATCCAAAAATTTATTTTGAAAGATGAAGTTTGGGATATGGCGATCAATATCAGGTTAGTCCATCAAGGTGATACTCTTATTATAAATAATCACTCACATCTCCATGCCCGCTCTAGTATCCCCAACGATTGTGTTAAACGTGAACTTGAACGGATTTACTTTAATTAGAGAAACATATGACAATAACAACAAATAACCCTTGGGAGTCAGACTCTCTCTACGCTAAAGCACTTACATATATTCAACAGATGGAAAAAAATATTGCTGAGGATTGGCAATATGGTCTTTGGTCATCGCTAGCTTTAGAATTATTGGCAAGATCTGCCTTATCAAATATATCTCCCGTTTTGTTGGCTGATGCCAAAAATTGGAGGAATATATCATTTGCACTAGGTAATGCGCCAACAGCCAAAAAATTTAACCCTATATCAATTTCTACTAAGGAAGTTCTAGCGAGGCTTACAGAACTATTGCCAGACTTTACAGAAGAAATGGCTGGGTTTTGTTCAAAGCATACGGATGATAGAAATGCTGAATTACATACAGGTGAAGTTATATTTGGCAAAACTGGAACGGCAAATTGGTTACCCCGGTTTTATCAAGCTTGTGAGACATTACTAAAATCAATGGGTAAGACGTTAGATGATTTAATAGATGACTCTGATCATGCTGAGTCATTAATTAAATCTCTTACAGATGTAGCGGCTAAAAGTGTCAAACAAGATATAAGCGCTCATTCGAAAGCTTGGTCAAATAAGTCAGATGCAGAGAAACAAGATGCTGCATTACAAGCTAAGACTTGGGCTACAAGGCAATTCGGACATAGGGTTGAATGCCCATCTTGTTCATCGACTTCACTTTTACATGGTGCGCCTGTTGGAGCAGTATCAACAGAAATCATTGATGGAGATGACGAAGTAATTCAAAGACAATCAATGCTACCTTCTGCTTTCGAGTGTATTGCATGTGGTCTTAAAATCTCTGGTTTTTCAAAACTTTCTGCTTGTGGGTTAGGTGATACATTTTCTGCAAAAACAACTTATACGGCAGCAGAGTATTTTGAGCTGTATACAGAAGATGAATTACAGGAAGCAAGAAACGAAGTTGAAGCATCATATGAGCCTGACTTTAATGAGTATTAAAACCTTAAAAGACCTTTGTGTAGGCAAAAACAGTTTGCTATTTACGGTAGTGTTAGGCCTCTAGGAGGGGATAAATGAGTGAAACTGCGGGTACGATTATAAAGCTGCTAGCAGCTCTTACTTCGCCTAAGGCATGTATTAAATACATAATAGTTGCCGTTACTTTATTGATTTCTTGGAAACACCTTGAGCCAGTTATCTCTGAGACTCAAATATCAAAAGAACAACTATCAATTGTATTACTCTTACTTGGTGTAGGAGTTGGCTCACTTGTGGGAGAAGCAATATCTTGGGTTGCTGATTTCTTATCGGAACAGCATAAGTCAAAAAAAGAAGCGGCGCTTAAACAAAAGATAGAATTAGAAAAGGCCGAGAGTGAAAGAATTGAAAAAGAAGAAAAGGAAAAGTTACTATTAACAAATATTCAAAGCTCTTTTGAGCATCTACATTTCGAACAGAAATCTACTTTAAGAAAGTTAACTCTGAAAAATGAGACACTAGATATGTCTGAGCCAAATAATTCAGCGCTAGAGAAAAATGGATATATTCAAAGGCTAGTAAATGTCAACTTGATGAATTACATGACCCAAATTAACCCTCTCATCATCGATTTCATAGAAGAGCAATGGTCAGCCGAAAAAGAATCAAAGGTAAAATCATTCCTAGAATATAACGAGCATGCAGAGAAATTACTTGAGTTACTTGAGGAAGACAATCAAGACAAGAGCTTCCTTGTTCATAAAGAAGTTCTGAAAAACACTTCACGTTACTCAGAGGGAGTTCGAGGGCTAGAAGGTAATAGTAAAAATAGTAAAGGCTACTGGTTGTGGTTCGAGGATTATCTTTTAGATGAATTCGAGAAAAAGACTGGGAAATCGTATGTTGATGAGGCTTTCATATTCTTTCAGAGAATTACTGACAACGAAATAGGAGCCTAACAAGCGCATGTTTTCGAACAATTTTTCCGCTGCACTCTAAACCAGTCGAATAAGGACGTTAACTATGTCTGAAATTGGTACTTTGGCGCAGTTGGGCTTGGAGCGATAACCGGTCATTGAGGTTGGCTAAATATCGTCGCTAATTGATTTGTTAAACAGCTCTTTGCGCATATATTCATGAAAATGAGCGCTGTGCGCATATTGGTTCATTTAACTTTACTCAAAAGTTAAAAAAACTTATTGATAGTAATACCTTAGGTTATTTGTTAAAACTATATAAAGTAGTTAATTACTCTAATAATGAAATGGAAACACGATAATTTTGAATGGGTATTCATTCATTGTGAATAGGGAGGATTGCCCTCCCTAAATTACAAACACTCAGCAGCAATAGATTTCTTGATTAGATCATAAATCACATCATCAGCATATTGCGTTTTAAACTCAACTTTCACATCTTTACTAATTTGGTTGAACAGCTCTTTGGCGTGCTCAATTTTTCGTTCTTCTTCTTTTCTTAAACTGTCTTTACCATCGACATTTTTTGTTTCAATGATGAAGTTTAAGTATTCACCCTTGCTTGTTTTCACCACGTAAGCAAAATCGGGTGAATACGTATAACCGCCTGATACTGGAATCTTGATAGAATTCTTCGGTATCTTAGTGAATACAGTGACAGATAACAAATCACCGTTGATCTCGCCTTGAGTGATGTTCTTTTTCTCTAAATCAGAGTCATAGAATACATCCTTAAACAGATAGCTATCTAGTGGATTAACAGTTTCATCAGACTTAACACCGAGATCACTAGCTGCAACATCTGTTAGCGGCTGACCAGTTTCGTTTGTAAACTTAGTTGGATGTACGCTGTTAGATATGATGTTGTAACCTAAACCAAACTTACTAAACGAGTTATAGAGCAAAAACTTACTGAATCCAGACTTTATCTTACGGATCGTTTGAATATTCAAATAGTCTGTAATATCAATAGTATCTTGTACCGCAATAAAAGCTTTGTGTATAGTAGACGGTTTGATAAAAGCAGCTTGTGATAGACGATTAACAAATTCTTTGTAAGTCATGGTACAAAACTTAGTAAAGTCGTCATCATCACCCAACAACGTTTGAGACATAGCAATATCATTGCTGATATAAACCTTCTCTTTACGTGTCTGAATACCTGTTTTCTTAAACTTGTCTGATTCTTCAACTAAGTAGCTTTTGAATAAGTTCAAGAATTCGTCTTCATTAGCAATTTTATACTCAAGAACCGCTTTTTGGTTGATTATATCCCAAAGCTGTTTTAGCTCGTCAAACTTGCCTACTCGCATTTTTGAACTGCTTTTGCCCTCTGTAGCTATTTTTATCTTGTTTGGCTTAACACCAGATGGGAAAGCACTCGGATATTCTTCTTTCAGCCTCGTGTAAGCTCCAGCACCAATAAAGTTTTCATTCTCATCAATGATGCCTTTGCCTACCAAATCCATCATCACTTTCAGTGAAGATAAGTCGGGATAATGAGCCGCTATCTTGTCTTTGATTTCAACTGTTAATTTTAATGGCACTGTTTCTTTAAACGATGTTTTGTTAACTTCTTGCACCAATGATGAAACAAAGTCTTTCTCGGTGAAATCAACAAAGTAGTTCAAACGGAACTCACCATTTACACGAGCCATAAACTCATTGACGGGCAAGCGCAAACCACGACCAACTTCTTGTAGTTTCGATGTTGTACTACCACTAGAACGCAGTTTACAAAGCGTAAAGATGTTGGGATTGTCCCAACCCTCTCGAAGCGTCCACTTAGAGAAGATAAATCGTCTAGGGTTGTCTAGTGACAAAAGCAGTTCCTTGTCATGCAAGATCTCATTGATTTCTTGTTCGATTTTTTCATCTTTGTCGCTGTTATCTTTAGAGAAGTAACCACCGTGAACACTACTAATGTCGGCTATGGTTTTCTCAAGATATTGTTTATAAAACGGATCTTGTTCTTTTTTCAGCAGTGCTTTAGCTTCTGCTAATGCACATTCTTCAAACTTTGTTTTCAAACTGCCAGAGATGTTATTACCATCACGATAGCCTTCAATATCATCAATGAAAAACAAAGCAAGTGGCTTGATGCGTGGACGTTGCGTAAGCATTTTTTTTTCAACTTTGAAGTGCTCTTTAATTGCCCTACGCATCATGTTCTCTTCGAGTGTTTCTGAGTAGGCGAAAGGGTTTATAGCTTTGTTAATTTTAAGCTCAACACCATTACTCAAAAGAACCAGCTTCTCTTTAACCGCTATATTTTCAATAGTTAAATCGTGTAATTCCGAATGAGCATTCACTAAAGATTCACCTTTACCGATCTTTATTAATTTTTTAGTGCCATTTTCATTAAGCTCGAATGTAACTTCTTTACTTGTTAATTTCTTGAGTATCAGACTGGCGACATCATCACCGACCATTTCTTCAATAAATGTGTTGATTCCTTTTACAAGATCGTCATTAAACGCATCAACCGCAGTCAGGCGATAGACAAGATTGGTGTATTTTTCATTGAATGTTGCACCATAACGAATAATGTTCTGTGCATTGAATTTCTTGATCGCATCCCACGTTTTACCGCCATCGGGAAATTTATGTGGTTCATCAATAATAATAAACGGCTTAACTGCACCGATAGCTTCTATAGGTGTGTTGTATTTGTTATCAAGTAAACCACGATCATACACCTCTGTCATAGATGGTGACGTTACCATTCCAGAGTTAATAACCATCACATGTATGTATTTCTTATTAAAGTTGCTGGCTTCTACAAAATCATGAACGGCATGCGGCATGTATGACTTGGTGTTTTTCTTCGATGACTTTTTACTTTCAACAACATATGTTTTCAACTCACGGTCTGTTTTTCTAAAGTGATCTTTTAACGCATCACTTTTTAAGAAATTGACAGTGCCTGCTTTGATTGAAAGTGTCGGTACAATAATAATAAACTTGTTGATACCAAATGCTTTGTTTAGCTCAAACATTGTCTTGGTATAGGTATAGGTTTTACCCGTACCAGTCTCCATAGAGACGTCAATCACATTACTATTTTCTTTGTAGTATTCTTTAGTGTGCTCAATATTGTTGAATTCATGAATCTTTTTAATATTCAAAGCCAACTGTTGTTTAGTGATCACTAACTCGGGGTTAGCGAGCATGCGAATACTTTGATCATCATCTAACTGTGGCTCTGCACCAACAAACATACTCAGAACGGAATCTACACCAGCTTTCTGGTGCGGTAAGTTCTTTTCAAATGTAAAACCTTTACTTTTTTGAGTAGACATTAGTTGCGTACCACCAAATCGATTTCGATAGACTTCTTGTTTGTGTAGCTTTTTAACGCTTCGTTTAAATCCATCTGTTTACTGCTATCAAAGTTGTTTGAGTAGTAAACAATCTTATTAGGGCCAAAATCTTTATCGTCTGTATCATCAAGCTTATGAAGGAGTGCTTTCAGTGCATCAGCACTGAAATCTGGTGCAATCATATACAAATGTCTGTCGCATAGATGCGCTGTATAACCAGCGAGATCAATATCAATAATCGGTGTTGTCAATTCACTACCGTCATACAAAGCCCAAGTTGCTAACAAAGTACTGTATTGCTCATCTGATAAAAGTACGTCATTGAACATGGTGTAGTTTGACAGAGATAGTTCATTTTCATCATCTTCAACACGGAAATCTTCAACAGTTTCAAAAATCTTAAAGCCATTAGTTTTGTTGTCAGAGTTAACTCTGTTTAAGCGTTCTTTTGTTAATTCAAAAACGGTTTTATAACCATTTTTGAATGTTTCAGAATTAGTTTTTGATGGTTCATCCAGCTGAACAGTTATGAACTTATAAGTAGTATTTTCGTTTCGGTTTAGATTCATTACTGCGTTTGCGGTTGTTCCCGAACCTGCAAAAAAATCCAATATCAACTCATTTCCATCGCAAACGTAAGATATTAGTTTTTCAAGGAGCTGAGTAGGCTTAGGATTTGTGAATGCCTTTTTCATCTCAGGAAAGAGAGAGCGTAACTGATTTGCCCCTAAACGACCATCAAGCTCAATTACACTAGAAAACTTCTCTTCAAATTCATTGGCATAAAGCTTCAATTCTATGATTTTATTATGATCTTTTCCGTATAGGATTTTGTCAGCCGCAATTAATTCTTTCATTGTTGATTCTTTAAAGCGGTAGCCCATTAGGGGTTCTTTACATGGTTTTTGAGTTTCTGGATGTAATACATCATATCTGTATCCATCTTTGCCCGGGTTATGTACACTTTGACTACCTGTAAAAACACCGCCCTTATCAATGAATTTGTATCTATCCAGTTGACCAAGTTGGAATTTATTTTCTTTAAACCATTCTGTATATGCGTTTTGTAATTCTTTTGCATCAGAATATTGTGAAATCAGTTTTTCACCAATACTTACCAATATATCTTTTACATCAGATAGATTACTTTTCCATTTACGTGCTACTTGAGACTTATTTTTAGCATAAGCAATGATATATTCATGCTCTGTAGCAATATTTGTAGGATTATTATCGGTTACATTTTTCCAAATAACATTACCTAGAAAGTTTTGCTCACCAAATATTTCGTCACATAATATTTTCAGTTGAGCAAGTTCATTATCATCCAACGATATAAAAATCACTCCACTTTCTTCCATAAGCTCTCTCGCCACATAAAGACGTGGATATATAAAAGTGAGCCACGCACTATGGCTATTCGAACCTTGATCTGTGAAACTTAGAATGCGTTCAGATTCATCAATATCCACACCAGCTAGTTCAGAGAGTTGTTCTTTCGTGAATTTACGGTCATCATTATACGAAAATCCGTCTTTACCAGTGTTATACGGAGGGTCAATGTAGATCATCTTGACCTTTTCACTGTACGCATTAACCAAGTGTTTAAGCACTTCAAGGTTGTCTCCCTTGATCAGCAAGTTTTCACTATCTTTGTGCTGTTCTTGTGAGTTGTGCTCTACATCTGCATGAATCAAAGTCTTTGGCGGCAAGTTTGCTAGTAGACGAGAGTATGACTTTCCTAGCCAGTTCAACGAGTAGCTTTCTTTCGACAACTCAACATCGCTTTCATTGACAACTTCAAGCATTCGTTCTTGGATGAAGTTGCCATCACGATCAAAACAATTCGGAAAGTGTTTTTTCAAAATAGCGATCTGCTTACTGTTTGTTGTTTCTATATTTGCGAATACTGTTTCTTCTTTAGTGTTCATTTTTATCCCAAATTCTAAACAATTTTGATAGATGCTTCTGTAAGACCAATGCGTTGCAGTTCTGCAATCGCACCATCTAAACTTTTAAACACACGAGCCTCATAAGGCTGTCTTGAACTACTTAGTACCAATGGCTCACCATTCCACTCTGTCCCGTCAAAAATGACGGTGTACTCGCCTTTAAAACCCACAATTTGTGCTCTATCTAGAATCCCGCTCATTACTCGCTCTTTAGCCATAGAGCTGAGTATGCAGTTCCCACCGTTTATACCAGAAGTCATACATATCTCTCGATAGTTGTTTTTGTAACAATATCAAATATCGCTGCAAAACTGTAGTTTTGTTAGAGGAATATTTAGAAGTGAATTTTTATACTGAATATCTGGATTTAATATTTCACAAGAAAGTCTTGGTGAAAACAATAAAGGGCAAAAGCGAGTTAGAGTTTCAACCAAGAACGTACAGGATTGGAGTAAGTAAGCCAATATCACTTATTGGGTGTATAGCAAACTATCGGAAGTCCATATGTCCGCTCTTGTGCAAATAGCTTCAAGTAAAGACTGACCATAAGCCCAGCCATGATTCTCTTGGTTGAAGTAATCAAGCGTTTACCAGTAACCCTCAACTCCTTACAACTTATAGGTATTAATAAGCCGTTTTGTTCTTAATCACAAATGGTCTAAAAGACAACATTTAGTTTATTATCACATTGTTTTACATGTGATATATAATATACCTTGAATAAAAGTTAATTGCCGTTAGGGTTAATTTCTTTCAAATTTTTTATTGATAGTGTGAGTGATGAATCGATAATAATAGATTTTACTCTAAGATACATTGCGTTTAAGGGAACTAAATGAAATTGAACAAAGTATGGATTTCGGGCTATAAAAGCATCTCTAATGACCACCCACAAACAGTCGAATTTGATAAGAATGTGACTGCGTTTATAGGACACAATGGCACAGGTAAAAGCACCGCAATTGAAGCCCTGAATAAAATATTCGCAACAGATCATTCACTTCGTGGAGTTTCACCATCCGACTTCCACCTATCTAACGAAGATGACAAATTTACTCCTCGTAATTTGGTCATTGAAGCTTGGTTTAACTTTGAAAATTCTGATGGAAACATCTCTATTCCAACCCTTATTAATGGCTTAACTGCAACAAGTGCCGATGGCAAGATTATCTTCAGGGTAAGACTTGAGGCTAGTTTAAGCTTTGATTACAATCCTCTTGGTGATGTTGATGAAAAAGTATGGGTTATTGATGGTGATATGCAAGTTCCTGAAGACGATAACAAACATCGGTTATCGGCAGTGCAACGAAATGGAATCCAAGTTCATTATGTTCCGGCCAACCGTGATCCACTCGTCCAATTAAAATATTCATCAAGAGCCGTATTAGGTCGGCTTCTTAGAGCAATAAAGTGGCAAGTAGGAGAGCAGGCACAGTTTGAAGCCAAAGCCCAAGAGTTAAATGAATTAACAGCGGAAAACTCTGCTTTAGTTCAGATTGCTACTGCAATTAATAAAAACTGGCAAAATATATACAAGGGGCAACACCTAAATGAAGCAACCCTCAATTTTCCCGTTGGAGATATCGATGAAATATTAAAGTTAATTCAGCTTCAATTTATGTCTGATGCTACAGGGAATAAGGTTGATACAAGCCGTTTAAGTGACGGACAGAAATCTCTGGTTTATTTTGCTTTAACTAAAGCTTTACTTGAAATAGACAAAGCAACCAGAGAAGCTGTTATGAAGGGAGAAGACTCTAATTTTGACCCTGAAAAGATGAAGCTTCCTATCTTTAGTTTAATTGCTTTAGAAGAGCCTGAAAATCATTTATCGCCCCATTATTTAGGTAGAGTCATAAAGCTAGTTAAGGAATACGGCGGTAGTAAATTATGTCAGGCCATTGTATCGACTCATTCACCTTCTTTAGTAGGAAGAGTTGAACCACTTCAGATCAGACATTTCAGGTTAGACGCTGATACAAAGAGCACTCAAATTCAGTCATTAACTTTACCTGATGACGCAGATGAACAGGCGAAATATATTAGTGAAGCGATAAAGGCTTACCCAGAAATTTATTTTGCTAAGTTAGTAGTCTTAGGTGAAGGTGACAGTGAACAGGTGATTTTACCAAGATTATTAGAATTCTACGATACAGATGTTGACTCTCACGCTATATCAGTTGTTCCTTTAGGTGGCAGACATGTAAACCACTTTTGGCGACTATTAAATGCTTTAAAGATTCCGTTTGTTACCCTTTTAGATTTTGACATAGATAGAAATGGTGGTGGATTTGGAAGGATTTATTATTGTGTTGAGCAGTTATCCAAATTTAATCCAAATATACGCTATCTCCACAATGGGATTTTAAAACAAATACCAGCATGGGATTCATCAGATAACCCTGTTAGTTATTGCATTAATTATGAAGTCGATGGAACCTCAGAAACAGAAAGTATCAACATACTATCGAAACTCGAAGACAATAATGTATTTTTCTCAAGCCCTCTTGATATTGACTACTCAATGATTTGCGCATTCCCAGATATATTTTGTGAAAAAGATAGCGGTTATGGTGAACGTGGGCCTGTTGAAGGCAAAGAAGACGAAGAAGATACAGATAAACCCAAACGAGAAACTGCGCTGATTAAAGCTGTACTTAAAAAAGGTAACTCAGGAATACGCTACCCCTTTGGCGATGAATGGGAAAGAAACTTTCTTTGGTATAGATATCGCTTTTTATCGAATAAAAGCAAGCCAGCATCTCATGTTCGCATGATGTTAAAAATTGAAGAAAAATATGATGCGGAAGAAATAAAAGAGATGCTACCACCTGAATTAACCAGATTGATGGAAAAAGTTATCAACCTTGCTGAACAGGTAATCGAATAATGGTGGAATGGAAGCCATCACTTGGTATTGAAGCAACTGACGAGTTGATGGATATTATTAATTTTGAAGGTTCGCTCTCAGTGCTGGCGGGAGCAGGCGCTGGTAAAACAGAATTGCTCGCGCAAAAAGCAAATTATTTATTCGCAACAAATAAATGTTCTTGGCCTAAAAGAATACTGTCTTTGACTTTCAAAACAGAAGCCCAAGAAAATATAAAGAAAAGGATAGATCGTCGCTGCGGGCAAAAGTCAGAACGTTTTGATTCATTCACGTTTCATGGCTTTTGCAAGAGTATCATTGACAGATTTAAGAATATTCTCAATGAAGCCGAACGACCAACGGATAATTACGATATTGTCCTCAAGCAAGCAGAAGCAAACGGTTCCGATAAAATACTAATGAGCGAATTACCCACGTTAGCACTTAAAATAATAGCTCAAAGAGAAGATATAAAAAGTATTTTTTCGATGTCTTACGAATATGTTTTTGTTGATGAATTTCAAGACACTACAAACCAACAGTACTCATTGCTAAAGCAACTATTTTGTAATACTACGACTAAAATTATAACTGTGGGCGATGTTAATCAAAGTATTATGCTGTGGGCAGGAGCTAGACCCTCAGTATTTACAGATTTCTCAAATGATTTTGCCGCAGAGAAAATGCTGCTTCTTAAAAATCATAGAGCATCAATAGAAGTGCAAAACGTTTTAAATGTCGTTTTAGAGTTTGTTGAAGGAGCTGCCGCACCACTAACTGTACTGCAAGAGCCACCTACAAATTGTACAGTGCATCTTTTTAGTGACGAGCTACAAGAAGCTCAGTTTATTGCTAATGAGATACAGTGTGCCATTCAAGGCGGTATTAAAGAAAGTGAAATCTGTGTACTAACCAAACAGCATTCTGCTGAGTATACAGAGCTACTTAGAAGTGAACTTACTAGGCTAAGTATCAATAATTTAGAGATGAGTGACTTGCAGGATGCTTTGAAAGAGCCGCTTGGTAGGATTTTTTCTCTATTCTTAAAAGCTGTTGTTTGTCCAGAACCAAAAGTTATAACTGAGCTATATGACATTTATAGAAGTTTAAATCGGGTTGAATTAGGCGATGATAAAGAAGCTGAATTTACTTCATTGATTGCAAATTTTATTTCTGAGAAACAAAACACATTTACTTTGAATGCAACGATTGAAAACATCATTTCAGATATACAAAGTTTTATTCATTTCTTAGGTGTACAAAAAATTAAAGGACGCTGGAAGCAATACAAATCACCAGCCTATTATTCAAGCGTTTTGCAATCGCTTGAGTTGCACTTTAGAGATATGTACGTGCAGTCTGGCAGTATTCGTGAAACGGCGCAGTTATTTACCGCCGACAATGCTGTTCAGATAATGAATATCCATAAATGCAAAGGGTTAGAATATCAATCGGTATATCTCATGGGACTGGAAGATCAAGCATTTTGGAAGTACAAGAATGAACCATTTGAAAATAATTGTGCAATATACGTCGCATTATCAAGAGCCAAAGAAAAGATATACGTAACCTACTGCTGTAACAGAGAGCATCGGGTAACACAGTGGCATGATAATAGAAACTCCACCTATAACTCGGTCAAACCAGTGTTTGATTTACTACTTGATAACTGTAAATTTCAGGCAGTTAATCATATAGTATAAATAATACAACTCACTTTAATGCATGATTCTGTGGAAATGAAGAAAAATGGGAGTAGCTTGATTAAGCTATTCCTAACCGTTCAAACTTTTAGTGGGGCAAAGGCGAGTTACCCTTATAACCCTGTCTAAGGACAGAAGCTAGTTAACGTGACTACTGAGTATCAAGGAGGAGCACCAACTGCCATCGTATCAGGATATCACACACCTCCATTTGTCTTTATCAGGGATAATCGTTTGTTTAGAGATGGATATATGCGTTTATCTCATTGTTAGCAAGAAAACAAATGGCGTGATATTCTAAAGCGTACAGCTGAAAAGAATTTAGCTCAAATCTAAACTGTCAGATCAAGTCTGAGCTAGTACATTTAAAAATCATTAAACTTTGATACTCCGTTAGCTTTTCTCCACGCAACAGCTATCTCAACAAGTTCCAACTTTCGTTGCTCTTCCTCAGCTATTCTTTTTCATGCTCTATTAATAGGGTCTGTAGTATAATTGAATCATCAATAATTACTGGTTGTACTTTTTGCTTTTTATATCAGATATGATTTGTGATACTTTTCTAATTAACTTATTTGCATCAGAATTACAGACAAAGCAATATGCCACTACTGAGGGTTACTCACTTTAATTAAGTTAAGGTTAATGGAGATTTTGAACTTATTTGTAATGTAAAAGAGATGGAGCTGCATATGAAACATAGGCCAGAAGGCTGGGTTGTTTTAACGTTTCAAACAGTTGATAGTAAATCCTGCTATGTGTTGTTTTGTTCTTGGAGAAATGATGATGAATGGAGAGTAAGCTCAGGTTCAATGGTTCTACCTCACTTGTCATCTTGTGAAAATTACTGGATTTGGCCTCAGATATCAGGCTCTATATATGAGCTCCCCGTTGGTGAAGAAAATTGCTACACCTTCTACACTGGTGCTGTATTAGACAATTTGTTAGCAATAGGATATCGCGATGGCACACAGTTAAAACGCATATCACTTAAAGATATTTTGGAAGATAAATAAGGCGCTTAGCGCCTTACAATCAGTCTATTTTTTACTTTTGGAGGTAGCTGGCTCTACTTAAAGTAGATACTTGAGGTCTTTGCTAAACAAAGATAAGGAATATTATGCTGTAAATGTTATTAGTTCTGCAGCAAAAGCTAATAAATGAATACAATAAAAGCTAATAAATGAATACAACAAAAGCTAATAAATGAATACAACAAAAGCTAACGGTGCTTCTTTAAAACGATTACCTGTGGTGTTTAGACATCTTTGTCATTTAAGTATCATTCAGAGGATAGGGATGATGCATGACTCAACCTTTCGGCTTCGATAGTTATCCTAAGTGCAACTCCATAGCCCTGTTATATGCTGATTTAACATCATGAATTAAATCAGTATCATTGTCAGTGTCATCTAAAGATAATGAAGATGGGAAGAATTCGATGTATACCTGTTCTCCCGTTAATCTCTCTATAGTCCTAATATAGTGCATTGTAGTTTCCAGGTCCTTGTGACCTAATTGACGTTTAAGAAACGAATGGATAGTGGTCTTGTGCGTTTCACAAATATAAGTGTCGTTTACTTTACCCCAGCGATGTAGCAACTGAGTTGCGCCAGTGTGACGCATAAAATGAGAAGTGACATGAAAACCTAAGGCTTTAGATGCCTTGTTAAAAGCTTCCTGTAACTCAGGAACTGAGACTGGCTTCCCAGTTTTATTTAGCCATAAGAAGCTATCTTGTTCGTTCCGGTACAGCTTTTTAGCATGTTTACTCTTGCAATAACACCTTTCATATAATTCTTGGCGCTTACTACGGTGGGGAATTATAAATTTTTCATGAATTAATTTCATCGTTTCAATGTGAATAAGACATGTTGCAATGGAACCACCTTTGTTTTTATAGCGTAATTCTTGAAAACCAATAGTAGAGTCCATTTGACCGAATCGTTTCCAATTAGGGTTTAATCTATTGGATTTAACTGGTATTTGCATAACACCGCCAATTCGCAAAAATGTTTGTAGCATTGTTGCAGCCATTACAGCATATACAGGATCTTGATTGTCTAGTTCACTATAGAGTTTCTTAAATTGAGACATCGAGACAACCTTTCCTCTATAATCATCTGAATATTCGCACCATTCTTTTGGAATGAGTGGTTCTATATCATATTCATAATGGCTACTAAATTGTTTTGTGTGTGACAAAAAGTCTCCATCTCGGTCCTTAGATACAGTAGCCTTATATTTACCTTCAAAAAACATATTGTGAATTACTCCTTCAGAGCGGAGGTAATCATAAAACTCACGCAGAGGGGCAATATAATTTTTGATTGACTGTCCTTTCCAGCCCCAGTCATTGTGAAGCAAGTTTACAATTTGCTTTAATTGATAATAGTTAATGTTTAGATAGTTTATGCTTCCAGCTTCAAGTAAATCACCATTTTCATCAACAAACAAAACCTCATTCTCTATGCAGTTAAGCATAAATTTGATGTTTTGTGCCATATCATAAATCCTTTTACCTCCGACCTTTTTTAACCTACCGGGCATCGCTGTCGGGTGATAAAACCGTTTTGTTAAAAATTGCAATAGATGCATATTTACACCGGAACCAGGGTAATAAGGTATGGGTACAGGGTTTCCAGTGAGGCAATTAAGTTGTAGGTAACTCATTTTGATTATCCTTAACTAATAAGTTTTATATATGTCTTATGATCATGATTTCATCGAACTGTTCGTCTAACACACTAATTTCATCTTGAGTTTCATAAAGCTCTCTGAATGTGCCTTCTTCGATTCTTCGGTGTTTGAAGTTTCGTTGAACAAGTACGTCATATGGCGTATCAAAAATAACTGCACACACTTTTATGTCAGTAGTCAATTTCATTTTATAAGGTAAAATTAAGCTTAACCATTGCATTCGAGAACGAAGAGTTAGGTTGGTGGCATCAATCACGACTGGGTGGCGGTCAGGATAATAACAATTAGACGTGAGCCAAGTTGTCTTACCAGATCCAGGCATACCTGATAGCAAATATATGCGCATAGGTAGGCTTCGTTGTAAAAAATTTTTTAGGGCTTCTCTTGAAGAGCGCCATGCAACATCTTTAAGTGCTTTATTGTCAAATTCATAAATACCTTCTGCGTTATATAGCTGCTGATCAGGTGATATTACTTCTGCTTTAGCAAACGTAGTAAAGCGATTTTGATCGCGCTGTAACGCTGAATATGATGCTTCAATAGCATGTTCTTGTGTTTTAGATAATTGGTCTACAACCTGAGATAACTCAAACTTAAATTGTTCATTTTTAGCAACTAAGTCGGCACAACTCATATGAGCTTGATTTCGCTCATTTTCTAATAGTTCGTTTTGCTTTTGTAATTTACCTAGCTCTGATTCAACTTCATTGTTTATTTTTTTATTTTGAAATTCTGCGCGCCACTGAGATACACTGTCAGCAAAAGCTTTATATTGTTTGGCTATGTGAGGAAGTGTTTTAGGCTTGATTCCTTTAAAGTAATCTCGGTGTACACCTACATCTTCACTAATTTTAACTAACGAACATTCGTTGACCGAAGCATTCGCTATAGCTTTCCCCTTATGTCGAGAAAACGAAGCTTCTAAAGCTTTTATCTTTGTTATATGACCTTGCTCCTTTATAGAAACATCAGGCTTTTTAGCTTCAGTCATTATTTAGTTCCTCCTTATAGAGCTCTTCCAAAACGTCCCTATAATTAGTAACAAAGCGTTTAGCTTCTTGTATCAGGTCAAATACTTGGTTAGTAGAATTTAAATAACTAATGTAAAATTTAAACGTCTCAAACAAGCCATCGCTCCAAGGTTTTCCTATAAGAGCATCAGAGCACTTAATACCTACACATTGCGCTGGGTTAGGTAAAGTAGCCATTACATCAGTAACAGCTTTACTAAACCCGCTTTTTTTTCGAGCTGCTTGATTCTCTTGGGAGGCGCAAGGAGAGTCAGTAGTATCGTTTGTCATGCGTAAGCAAACAACACTCATCGGTGTTAGTAGGGCAAAGATATGATTATTAGTCATGCGTTGTAAAAGCATTTCCTTTAATCGCTCCAATAGCTTTACTTGTAAATCCATTTCAGTAAGAGATTCACTTTTATACTTTTCTTCTATTTCCGCCTTAATAGTTTCAGCCCCTTTTTTAAGTTGTTCACCTTTTACACCTGCGACGCTACCTTTAGATATTGCTAGTGCCATATCTTCAGCTAAAGATTGCTGAGCAGTCGTGATATTTCTGTTACGTTCGGCGATCACAAGAGGGTTATAATTAATATACGCATCAGGCATTAAGTCATTCGAGTGGCCGAATAGTTTTTTCAATATTAAAATAGCAGCTGTACTGTTGGCACCGATAAAACCTGCAAGAGTAGAACGTCCGCAATGAGCCGAAACAGGAACATTGGGATCAATTGTTTCTAATTTTATATTAAAGTGGTTAGGCAGAAACCTAAGTAGTTTATTAAAGGCTGACTCTTCTCCCATGTAATATTCGTCTTTTATTGATGAATCAGCAACTTTAGCCAGAGTCTTATGAAAGACAACCTCTCCATCTCTATTTAATTTAGCTTTTGTTGCTAGCATAAAGGCCTTGGCGGTTTGTGGAGGGATAGGTAATACGTAATTAATTAAATCAGTCTTTTGAATATTACTTACTATATAAAATATATTGTCACTGCGCTTTGAAGCGATGCAGGCTTTTGGTGATAACTTCCTTAAATCTATGTTCCTCAGCCCAGTCGTAAGTAAAATAATCCAAGCACAGGCAGATTGTGTGAGTTGCTGTAAGTTAGAGTAATAACTTTGAGGTAATTGCCTCTCTGATGAGAATGTCATCGGCATGATATTTTCTAACTTTGTTTGAAATTTATTCTTGATAATTGTGTTGAGGGACTTAGGGAATCTTCTACACCTATTTTTAGGTAGGTTTTTTGTTTTATTTTCGACTTCATTAAAAAAATCTATAATTGTGTCTCCGTAGTCATTTATAATCATCAAAGATGTGGTTATGATTGAGCTGCAGCATTCTTGTGTTAAAGGCATATAGTGAGTTATTTCATTATTTAAACCAAGTGCTTTTTTTAAACTTGGCACCCATTTACGAACGTCTAAACCGGCCTTACTCCAAGGTGTGATTATATTTGATACCATAAAATATGCACTGAAATAAGAAGGAGCCTCTATCGTTGTTAGATCATTAATGAAAGAAAAAGGCGCCAGTCCAAGAGTGCCTTTTAGTTGTAAATTTCTATTTGCAGCTAGACTAATATCATCTGAAAGTAAATCACTTAACCCTCTGAATTGCTCACCTTCATTGGCGATTAATATTCTTTTACTTGCTAGCATTTCTTTAAATGTATTAATAAAACCAATTACACGAGGCTGAACCGTCGAAATATTAGCACCTCGAATCTGTATTAAGATGAAGGTCGCTACTTTGCACAGAATAAGTAATGGCTTTTGCTCTGGCTCAGGAAGCCAATCTATCCATTTAAAATTATAACGATTTGAACCTGTGCAATCCCAGTATTCATCAGAAAATGCATTATTGGTTATTCGATTCATTGATTGATTTTTGTATTGCTCTTCGAGGTGAGTTAAACACGCCCATTGTTTTTCACCTATTGAAGTGTGACTGCTATAATCAGCTAAAGTATCTTTGGTATTGAAGGGAATGGTATTAGGCATAGGATACTCCGTTTAAAATTGCAAAATAGGGGGGAGGAGTATTTCACCCTTTCGCATTGCAATATTTGCTGTATGATATCCTGCTTCTATTATCCCTTCACCACGAGGGTGATAATTGCGAAATTTCCTAATAGTATCTTTGGCGATCCATAGTCTATCGTCAATCAAATCATTGGAAGGTCCTTTTTTCATGAACTTATACTCCTCTAATTGAAGAATTCGGTATAATATATTTGGAATATGTTCGCTAAATACTTCAGAGCGCTTGCATCCAAGACACATATCATAGCGTGTGCATTTTTTTGCTATTGGCAAGTTATGAGTTGGCTTTTCAGGATCTGTACAATCACATAAGTAGCGCTCGCGTTTTTTTACACGTTCGTTAGAGTTGTTATTGATTTGACCTTGGAACTCAACTGACTTTTCTAATAGCTCACTTGTTAAGGCAACGATTGCAGCATTTAATACAAGGTTTGCATTACCGCTCTTCATTAAATAAGAAAAAAATGTTGTGTCGAATTTATTGTGGCCAAGAGTTGCTTTTAGCTTTGCTACCAGCTCTCCTGCACTTTTAACGTCTTCTAATAATGACATTAATTTATGGCCCGCATACACTTTGCGAAACTTTAGGCTATCTAAAGAAGTAAGTTGGTTGCCATCATCGTCTTGTACTTGGAATTTTTTTAAGAAGGATGATTTATATTTAGCATCCCATACTGACGAAAATATATATTTACGATTAGGATCGCTGAACGTATCCAAAAATTTAAGGTACTTAAATAAAGGGCTGTTAACTTTAATTGGACATCCGATTTGTTTCGGCGGACGTGTACCAACCTTTCGTTTAATACCCGTCAGTACTACTTCTTGATCTCTAATCGATGTATTTTCATTTAAGCCTAATTCTATATTCCAGTTTTGATACCAAGGTATACCATTATAAGAGCATTTCCAGCTAGTGATGACTTCTTTGTTTAATCCGGTAGTTATCATCGTATAAATGAGAATAGGTAACTCTACTTGTCTAGTATTAAACATCAAGAAGTTCCAAAGCGATTTACTCAGTTTGTGATCTTCATGTTTTCTGTTAGCTTTTACCCTTGTAGGGTAATAACTAGCAAACATCCAATTAGTTAGATTAGAAAAAGGTTGATTTTCTAGTATCTCAATACCTTCTTTTGAGGTATAAATATCATGTATCTTTTTCATAAAAAGTGAGGGAGCGACTATGTCTTTATTGTGGCAGGATTTCTGAAGTTGAGGAATGTTGTTTTTAATAAGTAGACACAAATTACGCTTTATTTTCTCATGTCCTCCATTTTCATTTTTCAACATCTTCATAAGTTTAGGGTTATAAACACTTATTTCATCTATTGATATATAATCGTCTCCTAAAGATTCAATTGAAACTTTTTCTAATGAATCCCAACGCTTCATCGCATCTTCTATAATAAAAAAGCTATATGCTAATAATTGTGTCAGTACCGAATCTGAATATTCATTCTCCCCGAATGCTTTTTCTAACTCATCGATATTTATTTCTTGAACTGTAGTGTTTGGAGAGGTTAATTTAGTTCTTATTTTTTTTAACCCACAAGAGTCATAATGACGTGAGCATTTAAAAATAGGATTCAAACTGTATTTTAGATTAGCCCGCCTATGTTTGGGTTGAAAGACTATTAAATTAGAAAAGAAGAAAGCATTTAGCTCTTGTAGAGACTTTGGAATTTCGGTCTGTGGCAAAGTTTTTGCGTATTCACAGATGCGTTTTAGAGCCAGCAAAGAGCCGGCAACTCTTGCGTTAGAGAATGTTTTCGATGTTAAGTATTTTTGACATAGCCTAGCTAAGTCCGTTGCGAGTATTTCACCACAAAATTCAGATATGTAAGTAACAAATGGTGGTGTAAGAGATTGTACAGTGGGAACACCAATCAATTTGTATGTTTTGTCTGGTAGTTCATCAACAAGAGGTGCTTCAAAAAATACGCGAGTTGGGTATTTGTGATCCGAGGATTGTATATCTATAAATCGTTTATATTTTGGCAAATCTATAGTTTCAGATAACGGTATTTCTTTTAAAGTATCGGCTTCAGTCTTAGACTTTAAAACGACTTTCAATTTACTCGAACGTATTCTTGGCTTTCTTGGTGGCATAATAAGTGTTCTGTTTTTACTTTTATCTTTACAGTAGTAAATAAAAGCTGAAATGCAAGAAAATCTTGATTAAATTTTATCTCCTATGAAAGTGAAATGTGTTCAGAATTAATATCTTTGATCTTTTGGAACCATTCGTGAGCAAGTGCACCACCGCCTGCATTTTTTGCAAGAGCAAGTGTTTGAGAGGCTGCATTATAATGCGCTTGCACGCCTTTTTGACCACCATGGCCAAATGCAAAGTTAAGCTTGCCGCGCAGGCCAATTGCTTTAGGTGGTAAATGCAGTATTTGTGCAAGGTCGGCCAGTGCATCGTAAATTAAATTGGCGCTAATGTAGCGCTCTTCTTTAGTTACCCATTTACCAACGACCATTGACCTAAAGCCGAAGGTATCTCTTATATCGCTAAAGTCGACTTGGTCGTCAAAGCGATAGTCGGGTCCTTGGCGAGTAAAGCCACGTTTTAGTCTGTTAGGGTAGTTACGCATTGCAAGTTTCATATAGTAACGAATTTAATCTAAGTAACGTGCTTTTACGTGCTCAGGCATGTGTTGGGTTTGTTTTTGTATTAATTCATTTAGTGCATTATAAAGTGGTGCGGGATTTAGCTGCTCTATTAAAAACAAACTATGCGCTACAGCTTCAAGTGTGGATAGGCTGTCGGCCCGAGGGGCTTTACGAATAGCATAACGATTTTTAGGTAGCTGTTTAAAACTGACCGTTTTAAATTGATTTAGTAATGTGGTGAGCTGCAAAATTTTGTAGGCTTTTTTCCATGTACCATCAACCACGATTAAATGGGTGATGTTTTTTACATTTGGCTGCTCAGTGTTATCGTCTAAATTTACAGCGTGTTCGTTAGGGTAGAGTAAAACAGTTGAACTTACTGGCAGTGTTTTTAGTATGGAAAAGTCATCATTATTTTCGCCTTTGATTATTTGGCAATCAGTTAGGCATAAATTGAGTAGTTTAGCGGTATTTTTTGCTATTTTTTCTTCACTCGGGTGCTGTAGAATAATAACCGTAACTTTGTTGTTTATTTTTGTAATTGCGTTGCAAATACAGGTGTTTAGTGAAAAGTTACAATGATTACAAAGTGTGCGTGCCATTTAATAAACTTTTTGTTGCCAGTATGATCCTCGCAATTATACATTTATAAGGTAATTAAGTTGGTTTTTTTTACGCATCAATATAAAGTAGTACTATTAAACTGTAACTTACATGGATTGTTTTAAGGGCTTAAAATATGACAGAAATAAATATTGATACATCAGCATTAGAGAGTATGGAATCGTTATTGGGTGAGCAGTTTGCTGATACACTTGATTTTTGCTGCTCAGAGTTTGAACGTTTAGGCTCAGAAGTGTTAGCAACAATTGGTAAAGATAAAGAAGCAGCTATTCGCCACTCCCATAGCTTAAAATCGAATGCGGCACAGTTTGGAGCTTCAAGCCTTGCTGAAGTATCGCGTGTTATTGAACAAAATTTAAACCTAGATAACTTAGCTGAAGCTATCGACGCATCTAATAGCTTAATGGCTCAAGTAACAGGCTCTCAAGCTAAGCTAAATGAATGGTTAGCATCTCGTTAATTATTGAAGCTGAAACGTGAATTTATTTCAGTATTAAGCACCTAAATTGACTGGCATTTTACGCCTTTACTAGGTTAGTCTAAAGGCTCACTAGGGCGTGTTGATCTTTCGGGATTGAATTTGCAACGAGTGTCTGGTTTTTAGGTTAGGCAGAGCCTATGCAGTGTGGTTTTTCCACATAAATAGGCGATAACAACACATAAAATCCAAACACGCATTGCCCAGAGGGTTCTTCCTAGGGGCTATTTTCTCTTTGTTACTCAATTTTTACTTAGCCTACTAGGTTACAAATCTCGCGCCGCGATTAAATCGCCCCTAGGTTGAACAAATTTAATCCATAAAGTCAATACGCCCTAAAGAGGTAAAAATGTCTGATATTAAAAAGAGTCACAAATTAGAAGGTGTATGTTATGACATTCGTGGGCCGGTTTTAGCACAAGCTAAAAAAATGGAAGACGAAGGTCAAAAAGTATTAAAATTGAATATAGGTAATCCAGCTGCTTTTGGTTTTGATATGCCAGAAGATATGCACCGCGATATTATCCGCAACTTATATTCAGCCCAAGGTTACTGTGACTCTAAAGGCCTCTATTCAGCCCGCGTGGCTATTTATCAGCACTACCAACAACGTGGATTACATAATTTAGATGTAGATAGCATATATATTGGTAATGGCGTAAGCGAACTTATTCAGATGATCACCCAAGCGCTATTAAATAATGGCGATGAAGTGCTTATTCCAGCTCCAGATTATCCACTTTGGACTGCTTCTGTCACATTATCGGGTGGTAATCCGGTGCATTATTTATGTGATGAAGAGCAAGATTGGTTTCCGGATATTGCAGATATAAAAAGCAAAATAACGTCTAAAACTAAAGCTTTAGTATTAATTAATCCTAATAATCCGACAGGTGCGGTTTACAGTGATGATTTGTTAATGCAATTAATTGATATAGCGCGTGAACATAAACTGCTGTTATTGAGCGATGAGATTTACGAAAAGATTTTATACGATGGTATAACGCATACTTCAATCGGCTCACTGTGTGATGATGTACCAATCATTACTTTCAATGGTTTAGCAAAAACCTACCGTGCAGCGGGGCTAAGAATGGGGTGGATGGTTCTAAGCGGTCGTACCTCGGTAATGGATGATTTACGCAAAGGCCTTGAAATACTTTCATCTATGCGTTTGTGCGCCAATGTACCTGCGCAATATGCAATTCAACAAGCGTTGGGCGGCGTGCAATCAATTGATAATTTAATTAACCCAGGTGGGCGCTTATACGAGCAGCGCGATATAGCATGGCGCGGGTTAAACGCTATTGAAGGCATTAGTTGTAAAAAACCTAAAGGCGCGCTCTATGCGTTTGCCAAAGTAGATACAGCACTTTTTAACGTTAAAGATGATGAAAAGATGATGTACGATTTGCTAAAAGCCGAAAAAATATTACTTGTACATGGCAGGGCGTTTAATTGGCCCGAGCCGGATCATTTTAGATTGGTATTTTTACCAAGCAAAGATGATTTATCGGATGCGATGTTAAAAATGAAGCGCTTTTTTAAAGACTATCGCCAAGTATAGTTATTTAAAAAATAAAAAAACGAGCCAAATTTGGCTCGTTTTTTACTTTAGTCATGAATATATTGGCTAATACGCTTTATCTACACGCACAGTGTTGTCGTTCAAGTACACTAATCTTACGTTATCGCCTTTGCTAAAGCGCATTGATTGGTCTTGATCTTGAACAACCATAAACTGGTCGCCGTTTTCAACTTGTATTAATAACTCTACAAAATGATTTTGGTGATAATGACTTTGCTGCTGCCTGTTATGCGCGACACTGCCGCCAATTACCGAGCCTAATATTGTTGCTACTGTGCGGCCGCTACCGCCACCAAACTGGTTGCCTACAACACCACCGAGTAATGCACCGCCGAAGGTTTTCCAGCCGTTGTTTTTGTCTTGAATGATTTCTTGTTCGGTAATATTACGCACCGATTTTACGTCACCAAATAAAACTTGCTGCACAGGGACTGCTTTATTGCGCTCGTATTTAGCAAACGTAGGCGCACTTATTGTAAGTAAAGCGCACACAATTACAGTAATTGCTTTCATAATAATCTCCTATTGGTAGCCTTTATGGGCTTATTAGCCCGTAAAGGCTTAGTAACTACCAGCCAAAGGTTGATTTTTCTTTAGTTTTACGAATTTCAGTTTCGTCTGCCCATTCAACTAGGCCGCTTTCCATATCCATTAAGCGCATTGTAAATTTGTAATAAACATCTGATTTATCAGCGTTTGATTTAACTATGCTCGATAAATTTCCGTATAACATATATTGCGCGCCAATTTGTTTACCAAATGCAACGGCTGTTGCAGGGTTAACAAGGGCATCTTCGTTTTGAAACGTTAATTGCTCACGTACTGATTCAACACGCGTCATATCTACAAAACGGAACTTACCACTGCGTAGCATTTGCGTTGAGATTGAATCGGTGATTGATTCAGTATCAATGTGCTCACTAGTTTTGTTTTTAATACGCTCAACAAATACTACAGGGCGTTTATTAGCGGTCATTGTGCCAACAACGGGTGAGCTGAGTAATGAATCGGTCATTTGGCTCGCTACTTTTTGTAAGTCGGTAGAGCCAAAATTAATATCGGTTGTTTCTACTGCTTGTGCATCGCCATAACTTACTACGGCTTTATTAGCACAGCCACTTAATACTAAAGCGCTCAAGCCAACTAAAGCGTAAGTTGATACTGTTTTAAATTTGTTACTGATGATCATGGTTGTTTCCTTTAATCTTTAAATTCTTGTGATTCGGTAGACACTTCTCTAACTGCTAAAGAAAAGGTAACCGCATCAGAGCTCGGTGCTAAGCCTGGTAATTGTGTTTTTGCAAAACCAAATAAGGTGAGTGCTTGCCAAGGTGAATGGTTGCCTTTAATTACAAAGCCGTCTTTATCAAACCAATTAAACTGATATTGCAAATATTGTGATTTTTTATACTGGCTCGAAAGTGTCACTACTACATCGGTTAACTGGTTGGTTTGACGTGTTTTCACATCAGTAATGGCAAGCTTTTTACCAAGCTCTGGGTTATCTACACGTAATTGCTCATTAAACTGGTTTTTATTTTGTTCAACAGAAATACCCGATGTAACCGGTTGGCTGGAACATGCACTGAGCATTAAGGCTGCTAATAATGGCGCTATGTATTTCATGATGGCTCCTAAAGTTGAACTACGTGGTAATTAAAGTAGTTATTAATAGAGGTTAAGTAAATTAACGTTAACCCTTGCTTACTAATGGTAAAATTTATAGGTGCTTGTGTGCCTATATGCACAGAATGCTCACCTGTATTTAGGCTTTGCCTTGCGACACTTATTTGATTTGGAAGTGTAAGCCAGCTGCGTGTATCAGCTTGCTCAGACGCCAAATTATAAATATTAGCAAGTATGTTACCTACATCACCGGCACTGCGAGCAAGTTCTGCCCGCACTTTCTCTTTAGCTACTAATCTAAGTACTTGGCGAGCGACTTTTGCAGGTATTTGATCTTCTAGAGTTTTAGCTGCAAGTGCTTCAATGTGTACTAATGGGCTAAGCGCCAAGCTTTGTGCATCTATATTTATATTGTTAAGGCGGCGCACATAGGCATTATCTTTATATACCGGCATCGCCAAGCTGTAAAAGCGTGCATCGCCATGTGATGAATAAATTGGCAAGCGCAGTTTAAATTCATCTTGTTTTGGTACTAATCCTTGTTCAAATAAAACAATTACTTCGCCTTGTGATGAAGAAATAGTGGGCGTATCGCCAAAGCGTTTTTTAAATTCATTTAGATCTTGGTCAAACCCTTGTTTTTTAGCAAGGCGCATTACATCTTGCTGTAAATAAATATTGTTAGGTTGTATAGCCAATGCTTTTTTATAATCGATATAGGCGTCGTCGTATTGTTTAGCACTTTGGTAAAGCAAAGCAGATAAGTAAAATGTGTAGGCATTTTGAAAGCCATTTTTTATGTTTCTGGTTACATTGCTCATGCTTGGGTAGTGTTGCTGAGCTTCTTTAACGGTTGAGTCTACTTCTGCTTCATTCTCGCTAAGCGCATCAACTTGTACTTTATTAGCTCGGCGAATTTCGACCAATGCGCCTTCAACATCATTTTTATACACGTAGTTAAGTGCTTTATAACTATGAAGCATGCTCATTTCGTAAGCGGGTGGCACATAAGTTATTGCTGAGTCGTTGGTAAATAAAGCGTTACTTTGTTCAAGGCCCGCACTAACTTGTATTTTGGCGGCTTCACGCTTTTTTTGCATTTGCGTATACACGTTCTCAAATTTACTTTGTGCATCATCTGGTGTATTTGCTAAGTCGTTTAAACGAGCTTGCTCAAGTTGGTTAAGTAAGTAGCTGCTGTGCAGGGTGCTATTATTAGCAATAAGGGATTGCGCTTCTTCGATGTTGTTTTTCTCGATCGCATTTCTTATTGGTGTCATTTGCGTGGCATAGTCATTAAATAGGTCATTAAAACCCATTGTGCTACACCCACTTAAAATAAAACAAAAGCTTAAAATTATACTGCGGCGCACTGAGCACTCCTCTTAATTTACCTGTATACATTAACATACTATTTTTAGCTAAATGTGTGAAATATTGTAAAAAATCGTAGAGTAAAACTGCCTGCTAATAAAGAAATATAAAGTGACATTAGTGAACAAAGTGTGAATTTTTTTTGGTTTATTATCAACTCCACTGAAATAGTACTTTCGCTTTAGCGGTCTTGCTAAGAGTTATATCACTCAGAGGAATTAAAAAATGAAAAAGTTTACAGGTGCAGCAATGGCTGTAATGGTAGCAGGTTTAGTTGGTTGTAATGCAACAGAGGCAGAAACGGCAACATCAAGTGCAGTTGCTAATAATGGCGCAACAACTGATTTAGTTCATTGTTATGATGCGAATGTATGTGGTGGCCATAACGATTGTAAAACAGCTGAGAATGCATGTGCAGGTCAAGCGTCATGTAAAGGGACTGGTTTTGTAGCAATGCCTGCAAAATCATGTGCTGACGTTGGCGGTACAGTAAAAGATAAATGGGTTGGCAGTGTAGCTAAAGCAGATTTAGTACATTGTAACGATGTAAATGTGTGTGGCGGTCATAACGATTGTAAGACTGCTAATAATGCTTGTGCTGGACATGCATCATGTAAAGGCACCGGTTTTGTATCAATGCCTGCAAAAGCATGTGGTGATATTGGTGGTTCTGTAGGTAGCTAATACCAATTTATCGAACGCATAAAATAAGCTTGAACGATGTGTTTATTATTCAGGCTTATTAAGGAAGTTTATGACAAATCGTTTTTTAGGTTTTGGGTTAGGACTAAGAGCCTCGCATTTTGAGCAAATTATTGCAGAGAAACCAGCTGTAGATTGGTTTGAAATTATTTCAGAAAACTATTTTGTAGCCGGTGGAAAACCTTGGCATTATTTAAATAAAATAAGAGCAGATTATCCGATTGTTATGCATGGGGTATCAATGTCGATTGGTAGTATTGACCCTATTAATAAGGACTACTTAAATCAGTTAAAAAACACAATTGCGAGGGTTGAGCCGCAGTGGGTGTCTGATCATTTATGTTTTACCCAAGTGGGCGGTATTAATAGCCACGATTTACTACCAATGCCTTACACCTCAGAGGCGCTTGATCATTTAGCAAATAAAATTTCGCAAGTTCAGGACTACCTAGGGCGCGAAATGATTTTTGAAAATGTATCGAGCTATTTAACCTATAACGATTCACAAATGAGTGAGTGGGAATTCTTAGCGCAATTACATAAGCAAACAGGCTGTAAGTTTTTAATGGATGTAAATAATGTTTATGTAAGTGCACGAAATCACGACTTTAATGCAATGGATTATTTATCAGCTATTCCGAGTACAGCTATTGCACAAATACACTTAGCAGGACATCAAGACTTTGGTACGCATATTATAGATACTCACGATGAAGATGTTCCCGATGCGGTATGGGACTTATATGCTCAGTATGCAAAAACATTAAATCCGGTAAGTACCATGATTGAACGCGATGATAATATTGGCTCCCTTGATGATTTAATTACTGAGCTTGAGCATGCTAAAACGCTAGTGAAACCGTTTTGGGATATAAGATCATGAGTGATTTAGCAAAGCTGCAACAACAGTTTATGAATTTACTGCAAGGAGAAAGTTCGGATATTAGCGAGCAAATTGCGCAGCAAGGGCAGTTAAATACACAACAGCGACTCTCTATTTATAAAATTCGCTTAAGAGCCGTGATTGAGCAAGATCACGAACAGTTGGGCATTTACTTAGGTGATGATTTATTTGAGATGATGGATGATGGTTGATGGTTATTTAGCTTTATATCCTTCAACTCATACGTCACTACGAATTTTTGCAGAGAAACTACCAGATTATTTAGCCGCTAATACTCCTTTTAGTGATTACCCCATACTTGCAGATATAGCCAAATTTGAACGACTATTACTAAGTACTTTTGATGCAAGCGATAAAACATTACTTAATGTATTAGAGCTTGAAAGTATTGAACCTCAGCAATGGCCAACTTTACTATTAAAATTACATCCAAGTGTACAGTTAGTTGTGTTTAATACTATGGCGGTTGAAAGTTGGTAGGCAATAAAACAAAAGCAAACACCGCCAGAGCCAAGAGTCTCAGAACCTCGCTTTTGGGTTGTAGCACGTGATGCTCAAAGGCGTACACAATATTTAAGCGTTGATGCACAAGAATACCGCTTACTGAGTTTATTAAAACAAAACACACCCTTTGCACAGTTATGTCAATCCTGTTTAAATGAACTCCCGGGTGAGAAAATCGCTGGGTTTTTAATTACTAAAATTAATCAATGGCTTGAACGTGGTTGGTTAATTAGCGAGTGAGTTTAAACAATATAGTTATTTTTCGTTGCGAAGGAATTTTTTTGAAAGCCACCATATACACATTAATTGCTTTAATTGCGTTTGCCGCAAATTCTCTATTTTGCAGAATGGCCTTAGCAGAAGGTTATATAGATGCTTGGAACTTTACTGTTATTCGCTTACTCAGCGGGGCTGCATGTTTGGGCATTATAATGGCTATTTATACCCATAATTTAAAACGTAAAGGCACATTCAATCCCGCTATTTTAAGTGACAGAGGAAGCTGGCGAAGCAGTATTAGCCTGCTTGTTTACGCGCTTTGTTTTTCGATTGCCTACGTAGAGCTAGATACCGGTACCGGTGCACTAATTTTATTTTCTGCTGTGCAACTTACTATGATTGGCTGGGGTATTTATCAAAAAGAGCAATTAAGCGTACTTCAGTGGTGTGCATTTATAGTGGCGTTATCTGGTTTTGTATATTTAATGCTGCCATCTGCAGCGGTGCCTTCATTATTAGGTGCATCACTTATGGCACTCAGTGGTGTGGCATGGGGTATTTACAGTATTCGCGGTAAAGTGTGTGTATCGCCACTGCGTACTACTGGGTTTAACTTTATAAGAAGCTTAGTTGCTATCCCTGTTTTATTACTTGTAGGTATGAGTTATTTAAAAAATATGAGTATTGAAGGGGTGTTACTTGCGTGTGCCTCAGGGGCAATAGCGTCTGGAGTTGGTTATAGTGTTTGGTATGTAGCAATGCCACTACTTAAAAGTACCCAAGCTGCGGTTGTGCAACTTTGTGTGCCGGTACTTGCTGCCATTGCTGGTGTTATGTTTTTATCAGAGCAGGTAACAATTGAGTTTATAGTAGCAAGCTCGTTAATATTAGGGGCCGTGCTGGTGTTTATTTTAAATAAAAAGAAGGCTTAATAAAACCTAACCTTCTTTTAGGTGTGGGCTTACGTTTTTTACAAAGCGTTTATAAATAGCAGGTAAGTTATCAAGTATTGCCTGCTTACCCTGTAGTTCACTGTTTTTTATGCATTCAAAAAGTACTTTCTCGCTAAGCTTATTCACTAATAATTGTGATTGCTTAATATGGCTTATATGCCAAAGCTCAGGCGCTACGCCACCTAAATCGTGCTGGTAAGGGCGATAAAAACCAAATTTAACTAAGTTAGTATCAAGCCAATTACTTAGAGATGCAAACGGGCCACCTTGCAGGTATTCTTCAGGTGTTAGCTGTAGCTTATAACCATCACTCACCGCAGCTTTGTCAAACACATCTAAGTCAGTCCCTAAATGGTGTCTGCTTGCGCCAGGTAGTGCAGAGTAGAGCATTATTGCTATGCATTTATCTACATCATTTAATTTAGTTAAATCTACAACCTTTTGCTGTTTATTATAAACAGGTCGAATACCTAAAAACTTATTATTCCAAATAATTGATTGACGATTAAAGTCACGGAAGCTTGATGCAATCGTGAGCTCAAATCCCGCATTTTTTGCTGCACTTTGTAACGCTAAAAAGTCGCTAATAATGTTGCTATGCAAACGATGATTTTGTATATCAGTTAAATGTGTATCATTTTGACCTGTAATACACAGTATTGGTGTCGGTTTAGTTACATCCATTATGCTAAAAGTTGCTCTAGTATTTGCTCGTAAATGTCGGTAAGGGCTATTAAATCATCGGTACTTACGCATTCATCTACTTTATGAATAGTTTCGTTACGTGGGCCAAGTTCAATTACTTTAGCACCTGTTTGTGCAATAAAGCGACCATCAGATGTGCCGCCAGTAGTTTCTAGATTCGTAGTTAAACCGGTTACTGATTTAATCGCTTTTACTGTGGCATCAACAAGTGGGCCGTGCTCGGTAATAAAAGGCAAGCCATTTACTATCCAGCTTAATTCATAATTTAAGTTATGCTTTTGCAGTATGTTATTTACACGTTGTTGTAATTGCTCATGTGTTACTTGCGTGCTAAATCTAAAGTTAAACTGTACTTCTAGCTCCCCTGGAATCACATTACCTGCACCTGTGCCGCCATTAATATTTGAAATTTGAAAGCTGGTAGCAGGGAAGTATTCATTTCCGTTATCCCACACTGTTTGGCTAAGCTCAGTAAGGGCAGGGGTTGCGAGGTGAATTGGGTTTTGTGCTAAATGTGGATAGGCGACATGCCCTTGTACACCCTTAACGGTTAAAAAAGCGGTGAGTGAGCCTCTGCGGCCATTTTTAACAACATCACCTAATACATCCCGTGATGAAGGCTCGCCAACTAGGCACATATCAATTTTTTCACCGCGCGCCTCTAGCGTATCAATTACACGGGTAGTCCCGTTTATAAACGGGCCTTCTTCGTCGGAGGTAATTAAAAATGAAATCGAGCCTTTATGATCTGGATGTTTAGTAACAAAACGCTCGGTTGCAACAAGCATTGCAGCTAACGAGCCTTTCATATCGGCAGCGCCGCGCCCTTGTAATAAACCGTCTTTTATTAATCCTGAAAACGGCGGGTGTTGCCAATTTTTCTCTGGGCCTGTTGGCACAACATCAGTGTGGCCTGCAAAACAAAAGTGCGGTGATTGTGTGCCTTTTCGAGCCCATGTATTTAATGTGTCGGTAAAAAATAATGACTCTATATTAAAACCAACCGCAGCAAGGCGATCGTTCATCATCTGTTGGCAGCCAGCATCCTCGGGCGTTACTGACTCACGTTGTATTAGTGCTTGGGCAAGTGCAATTACATCATCTTTCATGATTTAAATATCTCATCGTATTGAGCTGCTTTAAAACCTAAATGGTAACTGCCATTGTTAATAAGTACTGGGCGTTTGATCATGGCAGGTTGGTCAACTAACAATGGGATAGCACTTTCTTTAGTCAAACTCTGTTTTTGCTCATCAGTTAGTGCGCGATAAGTTGTGCCACGTTTATTAACAAGCTGTTCCCAATCGAGTTTATCTGCAAAATCACTTACCATTTGCTCATCTACGCCATCTTTGCGGTAATCATGAAACGTAAATTCGATGTTGTTGTCGGCTAAGTATTTTTTTGCTTTTTTTATCGTATCGCAATTGCTAATACCGTATAGAGTGATCATAAATTTAGTTCTTCTTAATAATAGTTAATAAGGTATCAACATCCGCATTTACATGCGAATGTGAGTAATGAAATGTGCCGAGATTATGGCCGTTAAGTAAGATTAAACTGGCCAGCATAGGCGTTTCTAGTTCACGTAAATCAAAATAAGCGAGGCGTTGGCCTTTACTTATTTCACTACCATTTAATTGTGCAATATGGGTATGTGTAATTGATTGTGAACCGGTAATAGTTAAGTTGATTAAAACTTTTAAACCATTTTTAGCCTGTAAAATAAACTCAGTACCTGCGTTTTTTACTTGTAATAACGTGCCATCAAACGGCGCTAAAATTTTGTGGCTACTGAGCTTTACAGTAATACCAGGTCCGAGAATACCAAACCTAAAAATAGGTTCGGGGTGTTCTTGAAGCGGTATTACTTTACCTGTAAATGGGCTTGTAATAAGGATGGCACTACGAGGCGTTTTATTGAGTGCTAGATATTCAATTGTTTGTGCTTTCATATGCTATTGCGCCACCACGTTGTAACCATCTTTTTTTAAGGCGTTAAGTGCTAGTGAGGCCGTTTGCTTTTTTACTAAAATATAATCGGTATCGTAGGTTGAGATTGAAAAAATAGAAATTTTAGCGCGTGCTAATACACCCGATATATTAGCCATTATTCCGGTCAGCGAAAAACCAAGTGGGCCAACCACCTCAAGTGCTTGCCAATCAGATTCGGTATCTAAACTCTCTATTTCAAAGCTACTAGGGCAAACAATAGATAGTTCATCCTGGGTTTTAGATATAAAAAATAAAGGAAGCTTGAGTAGCGCCGCAGGTATATCGGCGTCAACATCTAAACTGTGAATAGATAAAACCGTGCTGTGTAATTGTAATGTTTGTTTTGACATTAAACGCCTGCGATACAGCATTATTGATAGCTTTATAGTATAGATTATTGCCTTCAAGTTAAAGGTGTAAGCGTGACTAAAATGAGCAATTGGAAGTGGGTTTTAATAGAGATTAAAAACTTACCCACAATTTCTGTGGATAAGTATGGGGGTTGCAGGGTATAAATAGCCTAACTAGTTAATTATTAAATAAATAATAGCTAGGCTATAAAAAGCACACGTTGTGTTTAATGTGCTATTAGCGCTTCTGCTTGGGCTGCCTGAATTGCAGTTAAGGCGATTGTATACACAATATCATCGACCAATGCACCACGGCTCAAGTCGTTTACGGGTTTGCGCATACCTTGAAGCATAGGGCCGATACTTATTAAGTCGGCACTGCGTTGAACTGCTTTATATGTTGTATTACCTGTATTTAAATCTGGGAATATAAATACAGTCGCTTTACCAGCTACAGGGCTGTTAGGTGCTTTTTTAAGTGCTACATTTTCCATTATAGCGGCATCGTATTGTAGTGGGCCGTCGATAATTAAATCAGGACGTTTTTGTTTTGCTATTTTTGTGGCTTCACGTACCTTTTCAACATCGGCACCCGTACCTGATGTACCCGTGCTATAGCTTATCATTGCTACACGTGGCTCTATGCCAAATGCAGCTGCAGAGTCGGCAGATTGAATCGCTATATCAGCAAGTTGTTCAGCATTAGGGTCGGGGTTTATAGCACAGTCACCGTAAACTAACACTTGATCAGGTAGCAGCATAAAAAATACGGATGATACTAGTGATGATCCTGGCGCTGTTTTAATTAACTGCAGGGGCGGGCGAATTGTATTGGCAGTGGTATTAACCGCGCCCGATACTAAACCATCTACTTTACCTTGCTCAAGCATCATTGTGCCAAGTACGACGTTATCTTGTAGTTGCTCTTGTGCTACAACGGCAGTTAGGCCTTTGCTTTTACGAATTTCGACCATAGGCGCAATATAATCATTTATAATACTTTTTGGCTCGATGATACTTACATGTTCGTTTAGCTCAATACCTTGCTGCTGTGCAATACGCATTATTTCTTCGCGATCGCCAAGCAATATAGTTTTAGCAATGCCACGTTGACCACAAATAGCAGCCGCTTTAATTGTACGAGGTTCATTCCCTTCTGGTAATACTACGGTTTTATCTGCTTTACGTGCTTTATCGGTTAATAAATAACGAAATGCAGGTGGTGATAACTTACGCGTTTTGCCTACACTTTGAGCTAGAGTATCGAGCCAGCTTGAATTGATATGTTCTGCATTGTGATCTTTTACTTTTTCAATGCGTTGGTCATCATCATTTGGTACTTCCATATTAAAGTTATGCAGTAATAGTGATGTGCGCCATGTGTCGGCATCGGTTGCGAGTATTGGTAAACCGGTTTGCATGGCTTGTTCACACAAAGCCATAATGCGTGGCTCTGGCTCAAAGCCACCGGTGAGTAATATAGCGCCAAGTTTAGTGCCGTTCATAGCAGATAAACACGCAGCAACAAGTATGTCTGAGCGATCGCCTGGTGTTACTAATAAAGCACCTGGCGTAAAATAATTTAAAATATTTGAAACCGTACGAGCACAAAAAGTAATACGGCGCAGACGACGATGAAGCATATCTCCTTCGTTAATAATCGTGGCTTTTAAGTATGCGCTTAAGTCTTTTACGCGCGGGGCTACTAAGTCAAAATCCCACGGGATTGCACCAAGTAACATAAACGGATTTTTTTTAAAAATAGGTAAAGACGCTAAACGATTAAACTCGTTTTCAAGCTCTTCGGGTTTGTAAGCGTCGACTAAATCGGCGCGTGCACGGCCTTCTTCATCAAGTGGCGCATTTACTTTATTAAAAATACAGCCCAGTACACGAGGATGATCGATTCCACCGTAATTACCTGCTGCAATTTCTAGGCGGTCTTCTATTTGAGTAATGGTGTAATTACCAGGGGTAAGTACAAATACAATTTCAGCGCCGAGTGTTTGCGCAATTTCGCGGTTTACACGCCCAGCATAAGGTTGGCGACGAGTAGGCACCATACCTTCAATAATAGCTACTTCATCGTCGTTTATTTTACTTTCAAAGCGTTCAACAATTTCCTCTAGTAGATCATCACCTTTACCGTCGCCAATCATTTGCTCAGCATAATCAAGAGCAAAAGGGGTGGGTGGGTTAATAGGTGAACCTTGAGTGACTATTTGTGTTGATTTTTCAGGACCAGTTTCGCCTGAACGAGGCTGAGCGATGGGTTTGAAAAAGTTAACTTTAACTGTTTTTTGTTCAAGTGCACGCACTAAACCAACCGATACAGACGTTAAACCCACACCGGTAGATACAGGAATCAACATAATACGACGTGCCATAATTAAAGCTCCTTTACTATGCTTGCGGCATCGTTTGCTATTACCCACTCTTCGTTTGTAGGTATAACGATAACTTTAATTTTTGTTTTTTTAGTGCTAATAATCCCTTGTTGTCCAAATCGGGCTTTAAGGTTAGCTTCCTCATCGCAATCAATGTTTAAAAAGGCAAGTTGAGAGATTACTTTTTTACGAATAAGATCTGAATTTTCGCCAATACCGCCAGTAAAAATTACAGCGTCTAGGCGCTGTAATGGCACCATGTAGGCTGCAATTTGTTTGGCAAGCCGATAGCAAAACATATCGATTGCTAGAGTTGCTCTTTGATTCCCAGAAAGCGAAGCCTCTTCAATTGTACGGCAATCGTTAGAAAGCCCACTTATGCCCAGTAAACCGCTTTCTTGATTTAGTAAATCGTCAATTTGCTGAGCGCTATAATTTAGTTGTGTAGTTAAAAAGTTAAATAAACCGGGATCGATATCACCACTGCGCATACCCATAATTAAGCCTGCAAGGGGAGTTAAGCCCATACTTGTATCAACACTTTTACCGCTTTTTATTGCACATACAGAGCAGCCATTACCTAAATGAGCACTAATAAAATTACTTTCTTCAAGGGATTGATTTAATAGCTGAGCGGCTTGATCTGCAACATAGCAGTGGCTTGTACCATGAAAACCATAACGCCTTACGCCAAACTCGTTATATAACTTATAAGGAAGGGCATATAGATAAGCGACTTCATCCATAGTTTGATGAAACGCGGTGTCAAATACCGCGACTTGGGGTAATCCTTTAAAAGATTCTTTTGCAGATGAAATGCCTAATAAATTAGCATGCCCGTGCAGTGGAGCAAGTGTAGCAGCTTGTGTAATTCCCAAAATAACATCTTCGTCGATAAGTATTGATTGTATAAAATGTTCACCACCGTGAACAACACGGTGACCTACTGCTATTAAATGCTCATCTAATTTATGTGATTTAATTAATGCCACTAGGGTATTGATTGCTTCAGCGTGAGCTTCGTTAGCTTTCAAATTAATAGCGGTCTTAGTCCCATTATATTTATATTTATATTTTATTGAAGGGGCTTCGCTTCCTAAGCGCTCAGCCAAACCAGAGATAACCTCGTGACCATTATTTGGATCTATAATGGCGAACTTTAAGCTAGAGCTGCCGCTATTTAGCACTAAAACGTGTTGTGACTTAGGAGAGCTTGTAGGCATAAATTCAATTTCCATAAACAAGTTTAGTAAGTGAATACGTAATAGTTACACTTACGGTATTAAATAAGGCTAAAACAATTAAATGTTCAACTGCAAAGTGGTTAACTCAATGTTAAATATTTTACCTTATTTATGATGTTTAAGTTAGGATTGTTCGCCATTAAAAGGTAAATTTAAGCTGTTTTACTGAGAAAGTGTAACTCTTTCATTTTGTGTTACACTTTGAGTATAGCTCGTTTTTCCATTGTATTTAAAAGCAGTATCTGTGAGGAGTCATGATGCAAAAAAGTGTGATGTCACAATTACAAACTGGCCGTTTGTATGGTAAAAAATGGCCAATGCGCAAAGAGCTTGCGCCTTTGTTTTTAGAGTTTAGAGTAATTAGAGCGACTGAGCTTGCCATTACAGTAATGCCAATCTTAGCCATGCTAACATTGTTTTTTCAGCTAAATTACTTGGGTTCTGATTTTTTACCGCAAGCCATTGCAAGTGCATTATTTTTTATATCGTTACCATTACAAGGTTTATTTTGGTTGGGTAAGCGAGCGCAAACGCCTTTAGAGCCTGCGATGCAAAAATGGTATAACGAGCTGTACACTAAAATGGCAGCTAATGGATATCAAACGCAGTTAAGTGAAAACAAGCCCCGTTATATGGAGCTTGCCAATTTACTTAAAGATATGTTTGATAAAATGGACAGGGCATTTACTAAAGAGCAGTTTTAGAGAGTTACATCATTATCTATTTTGGTAAACTGAGTAATATAAAACGATAAGGTGACAGTGTGTTCACCTTTTTCTTCGAGTGCTGTCCAGTGCTCGGGTCTAAATTTCCATGCAAATGGCGTCATCATTATTAAGTTTTTAATATCAGTAAAGCTAAGCGCTACATGCTCTGTTAAAAGGATCTGCTCTGATTTTTGAAATCCTTTTGGAGTGGCTATTTCAGTATGTTCGTTTACTTCTGAATATATATACGATTTTAGCTCTTTTAAATGACAAGGTCCTGGGCTTGCAACCACTAATGTTGCGTTTTGATTTGCTAGGCGTTCAAGCTCTTGCTCAAACAAAGGTGCAAATACACTTACAAGTACATCAGCAAATTGGCTTTTAAAGGGCGCTTGGCTAATTGATGCAACACTAAAATGGCAATTAGGGTAGCGCTTAGCTGCATATTTAACCGCTGATTTTGAAATGTCGACACCGTATACAACAGCATTTGTTTTATTTGCGATTGCTTGGGTATAAAACCCTTCGCCGCATCCTAAATCTATAACCGTATTCGCACTTATTCGACCGACTAAATCGCTAAGATTTTGTTGTAAAAAGCGGTAGTATCCACGCTCTAAAAATGCGCGTCTAGCTTGTACCATTTCAAGGGAGTCGCCCGGTTGTTTTGAATTTTTTTGTTGGACAGGCAGTAAATTAACATACCCTTCTTTGGCAAAATCAAAGCTGTGGTTATTAGCACAACGAAGTGTTGAATCAGCTTTCAAAAGTGCGAGATTACATAGCGGGCATTGATATTCAAGACTCATGAGTCTAGGTAGTCCTTATCGTAAAAAGTTTTTACCCAATGCGGGCGATAGGTGATCATAATTGTTATAGCCATGCCGTTGAGCATTGCTTCAGGAAACCAAATTATGGCACTTAAATAAACGTAGTTATCTGCAAGTTCTTGCCAATTATATTGCCCTATAGCTAAGTAAAATAAAGCACCTAGGCTTATTTTTATACAGGCTATAAATCCTGCGGTTATAAACGCACAAACAAATATATAAACAAAAAAATGACGAGGTAAATATTGGTAACTAATTATAAAGCCAAGATAGCTCAATAAAATAGGAATAAACGCACCAATAAGCAGTTGTACTGGTAATAGCTCAAGTTCAATTTGACCAAAGGCAGCGAGTAGGGCTGTGGCAAGTAGGCTACTTAAAATAGTCAATCGCCAGCCTAAAATTAATGTAGCAGCCGTAACACCTAGTATGTGTAAATCAAGGCCAGTTAAAATGCCAGCCTTTATTCGCCAAAGCACTGCAAACACTAACGCACACGCAAGTACGCCAGTTTGACGGACTGGCGTATTAAGCAATGTTTTATATGTTTTTTTATCAAAGCTTAATAGAGCAATAATAATCACAAGAGCCCAAAGTAGCCCCTGCATTGTTAGGCTGAGCATAATAATTACTTAAATGTTGACCATATAGGGGCATGATCTGAGGGTTTTTCAATACCGCGAAGTTCGTAATCAATACCTGTATCTATGCAGCGTGCTGCAAGCTCATTGGTTGCAAGCACTACATCTATACGAAGTCCTCGATTATCTACAAACCCTTTAGAGCGATAGTCAAACCACGAGTATTGATCGTCTGTTTCGGGGTTTTGCTCTCTAAAGGTGTCTTTAAAACCCCAATTAAGTAATGTTGCAAGCCATTCACGCTCTACCGGTTGGAAAGAACATTTACCCGTTTTTAACCAACGTTTAGCATTTACTTCGCCAATACCAATATCTAAATCGGTAGGTGATATGTTGATATCACCCATAACGATGACGTCTTGATCGGGTGTGTGATTGGTTTCAAGGTGTGTCATTAAATCTTTATAAAATTGGCGTTTATAAGGGAATTTAGTTTCGTGATTAATATTATCACCTTGTGGGAAATAGCCATTCATGACGGTAAGGTCGCGACCGTTATCTTGTTCAACAGTGACGCTTATCATGCGTTTTTGCGATTCCTCTGTATCGGTAGCAAAGCCTTTTAAGACCGATTTAGGCTCTTTTTTGCATAACATAGCTACGCCATAATGGGCTTTTTGGCCATGAAAGTAGACGTGATATCCCATTTTTTGTACATCTTCTAGTGGGAATGCTTCGTCGTGAACTTTAATCTCTTGCAAGCCAATAACGTCTGGTTGATGTTTGTCGATAATTGCTTGTAATTGGTGAAGACGAGCACGCAGACCATTGATATTGAAAGAAATCACTTTCATAAAATTTACCTTAAAATTGGATCTATTTAATAGATTAAATTGTATCAGTAAATACGCGTACATAACATGACTGAATTGAGATAATAGCTGCGCAAATGTTGATCAAATGATGGGTAAAGTTTAAACATTGTGAATACAATATTAATTATTTAAATAAATAAAAAATTCAATTGAACTTAACTTTATTGAATATATAATGCGCAAAATTCACTTGTTTAGCTCGTTCAAATAGGATCTCTCATGAAAACTCAACTACTTTTAGCCACTGCTTTACTAGCATCTGCAACTGCGTCAGCTCAAAGCAATACTTACTTTAGCCAAGATAACAAAATTGAGTCTAAGTTATGTGTACTAAGTGCAAACGAAGGCTTTAGCGTTGCTCGTAAAGAAGCTGCCCAGCACGGTGTTTACCTATCTCGTTTTTCTAAAAGCATTTTATGTAATGGTGAAGATATTCGTGATATTGCTAAAAAAACGACATTAAGCAACGCATCAGTTGAGAAAGTAGAAGTATTTGCAAAAGACGCTCAACAAGAAACTCAATTATGTATGACGGCTTTAAAACAAGGTTTAGCACCTGTTCGTCAAAAAATTGGTAACCTAAACTCATTAAAATGTAATGGCCAAAAAGTTACTGAGTTTGTTAAACGCTACCAAAACGCAGCAATCTAATTGTTAGCTTAACTATATAAGTAAAATTGAAATGCCTGGTTTTTACCGGGTGTTTTTTTGCAAAAATTACAAGGTTGTTTGCAAAGCTTGCAAGCTTAACTTACTGAAACTGTTTAATAAATATACAGAATGAGATTAAGTTGTTGATTATTATAAGTTAACTATTATTGGCATTGGATTTGTATTAGTTAAAGTGACATTTAATTAATTACGAAGGATACGTCTTATGAAAAAGTTAACATTAGCAGCCACTATTTTAGCATCATTAAGCCTAGCGGCTTGTTCATCTAATCAAGGTCTTGAAAGAATAGACAGTGACTTTGCAAGTTTAGATAATGACAGCGATGGCTACATCTCAAAAGTTGAAGCTGATGACGATAGCATTTGGGGCCATTTTTCAAATATTGATACCAATATGGATAACGAAATTAGCCGCAAAGAATTCAACACTTACATGAAGTTAAACAATGGTAAAGTAGCCACTGATTCTGAAGTAAGTGAGTCGGCATTTAAAGCTGAAATTGCTAAATTCGATAAAATTGAAAGCAGCTTTGCAAGTCTAGATAACGACAGCAATGGCTATATCTCGGTAGTTGAAGGTAACGATGATGATATTTCAAATCATTTTGGTTACATGGATAAAAACCAAGATAAGCGCATCAGTAAAAGCGAGTTTATGGGTTACATTAAAAAATATGGTAACGCAGTAGCTGAAGATGATGCATTAGAAGCTTTTAAAAGTAACTAATAGTTACCATTTTAGTAAGTAAGATTAAAGCCAGTGCTAGTCACTGGCTTTTTTGTGTTTTAAATTTAGTTATTTGATAGATATATTTTCCTAGTTTGGTGTTGTTCTGTCATAATAGATGGCTGTGTGTTTTTATTTGTTAAGAGTGTGTATGGCGGGTCGGCGAATTAGTGATGAACAACTAGTTGAGATCATTGAAGCAGCTATTTTTGTTGCAGATAAGCCTGTGAGTAAACGCCACCTTAAAGACACTGTATTAATAGATTTAGCTATTTCTATGGCGCGAATAAACGACGCAATAGATACAATACAAGAACATTTTCAAACTCGTGGTATTCGCTTAGTTGAAGTTGGTAGTGGGTATCGGTTTCAGGCATGCAGTAGTTTAAGCCCTTGGTTAAATAACTTGTGGCAAGAGCGCGCGCCTAAGTATTCACGTGCTTTACTGGAAACATTATCACTTATTGCATACAGGCAGCCCATTACACGCGGCGAAATTGAGCAAGTAAGAGGTGTTACTACGGGTTCGAATATTATTAAAACCTTACTCGAAAGAGAGTGGGTTAAAGTGGTAGGGCATAAAGAGGTTCCGGGAAAGCCGGCTTTATATGCAACTACTAAGCAATTTTTAGATTATTTTTCGTTAACTGGGCTTGAAAATTTACCTGCGTTGCCAACTGAGCAGCAAAGTAAAATTAACCAGTTATTGAGCGATCCTTCTGTGAGAGAACCATCCGAATGAGTATTATACAAGGTGAAAAGTTACAAAAAGTCTTAGCCCGTGCAGGCGTAGGCTCACGCCGTGAAATGGAAAAATACATTGACGCAAACCGCGTTAGCGTAAACGGTAAAGTGGCAAAGTTAGGTGACCGTGTTGAAGAAACCGATTTGATTCGTGTTGACGGACACACTGTAAAGATTGAAGAAAAAGCAGATAGAATCTGTCGTGTAATTATGTATAACAAACCAGAAGGTGAGTTAAGCACACGTAAAGATCCAGAAGGGCGTCGTACAGTATTTGATCGACTTCCTCGCATTGATGGTGAACGTTGGATTGCAGTGGGTCGTTTAGACGTTAATACATCGGGTTTGATGCTCTTTACTAATGATGGTGAATTAGCTAACCGTTTAATGCATCCAAGCTATGAAGTAGAGCGTGAATACTCTGCGCGTGTATTTGGTGAAGTAACCAATGAAACGGTTAAAAACTTACTACGTGGTGTTGAGCTTGAAGATGGTCCAGCCAAATTCACGACTGTAACCCCTATGGGTGGCGAAGGCGTTAACCGCTGGTTTAACGTAACGTTAAATGAAGGGCGTAACCGTGAAGTACGTCGTTTATGGCAGTCTCAAGATGCGGAAGTATCTCGTCTTATTCGTATTCGTTACGGTAAACTAGAGCTTGATAAGCGCGTGCCACAAGGTGGTTGGATGGAGTATGATTTAGAAACAGTAAACTACTTACGCAAAACCGTTAAATTAGGGCGCGAGACACAAACTAAGCTTTCTGTTATGCCTGAAAAACGCAAAGATAAACGCGCTAAAATCAACCAGATCCGCAAAGCAGTTAAAAAACACAATCAACGTGTTAAGCCTACTAAACGTAAATAATAAATTAGTTATTTATTGAACACAAAAAAGCCGCTAATTGCGGCTTTTTTAATGTGTGTTGTATAAATTTTTTAAACACTAAATTACTTTTTTACTTGTGCATCTAACGATTCGCCATTCACTTTACTAGAATCATCGCTCATCAAGTATAAGTAGGTTGGCATTAAATCTTCTGGTGTAGCAAGCGCGTCTCTATCTTCTCCTGGGTATGCAGCAGCACGCATAGAAGTGCGAGTAGCGCCTGGATTAATACAGTTTATACGAATATTCGTTTTGCCTACTTCACATGCCCATGTTTGCATCATGCCTTCTACAGCAAATTTTGAGATGGCGTATGGCCCCCAAAATTCACGGCCTTTTCGACCAACGCTTGATGATGTAAATACCACTGATGCATTGTCAGATTTACGAAGAACAGGAAAAAGCGCTTTAGTGATCATCGCTTGCGCGGTCACGTTTACTTTCATTATGTTTTCGAACGTAGATGAGCAAAAATGTTCAAGTGGACCAAGTGACCCTAAAATACCTGCATTATTAAGCAAGCCATCAAGGCGGCCAAATTGATATTCAATTGTTGCAGCAAGGTCACGATAGTTTTGTTTAGTTGCGCCTTTTAAATCCATGGGCACAATTGCAGGTTTAGGGTAACCCGCATTAACAATTTCATCGTAAACACATTCAAGTTTATTAGTTGTTTTTCCTAATAAGATAACTGTAGCGCCGTATTTTGCATACGTAATTGCTGCTACTCGGCCAATACCATCACCGGCGCCTGTTATTAAAATAATTTTATCTTTAAGTGCGTTTTCAGCCGCTTGATATGTGTGCATAAAAGTACCCATTCATCTATTTTTTTTGATTTTAACATAGCGAAACGTGAAGTAATCGAATTTATTGTAAAATTAGGTGGCGAAAATAGAAACTTTACGTTAAGTTTAACTGGTCTAATGTCTCATTAATAACCTGATTACATTGTTTTAACTTAATACACTGATTAAACACACTATAAAAATAAAATATGTGCGGAGCCAACAATATGAAAAAAATGCTACTTTCACTCTCGGTTACAGCTGCTTTAGCAGGCTGTGGCGGTGGAGAAACGTTAACAGATGTCAAAAATGACACAGCACCCGTTATTCCAACAGCAACAGTTACATTTGACCCTGCTGCAGGTATCTTATCGGTACCTAATGATTTATTAATGAGTGGGACTCAAGACGGTACACTTAATATCCCTGGCGAATTAGATGACGATAATGCATCTATTTCTCGTGCAGCTTATGCAGACCCTCAGCTTGCTCTAGGTGCACTTGATGGTTGGTCTTCGCAGGTTCCTTATAAAATTGATTTAACATTCCCACCAAATGTAAGTTTAGATGAAGCGTCTGCGGGAAGCCCTGGAACGGTAAGGATTTTTGAAGTTGTAATGGGTGCAAGCTTAACTGACGCAGAATGTTCTGTTGTAGCGGCAGGCACTGCTTGTAAATTAGTGGGTGAACTTACTTTTGGCGTTGACTTTGTAACTCAAGCTTCAGGTGATGCCGTTGCCATTATTCCTTTAAAACCATTTACAGCCGGTAGCTCATACATCAATGTATTAACTACAGGGCTTAAAGATTCATTAGGGCGTTCTATTGAACCTTCTTCTACTTATGCCTCTGTGAGTGAAGAAGCGCCGTTAATTACAGAAGCCCAACTTGGTTTGCAAGGTGCTGTAAATAGCTACGAAAATGTAGTGGTAAGTTCAGGCGACATTTCAAAAGGCGATATTATTTTTTCTAGTGCAATGACTATTCAATCAGCAGGGCCAGTGCTTGGTACTATTAAACAATTGTTAGCTGGTAGTTTGATAAACCCTGCAACTATACCAAAAATAACTGTTACAAAGTCTGATGAGGTTGAAACGGTTAAAGATTTTTTAAAATTTCCTGATATAGCTACTTTTGCTCCATTTGATGCTGTTGAATATATTAAAGGCGAGATTACTTTACCAATGTATCTAGGCACACCAACAGGTAAAGATATAAGCGCTTTGAATGACACATACTGGAAAGCAATGTGTTCAAGCCCTGTTGCAGTATTAAATCAGTTAGCTGCGGATCAAAAGTTACGAGATGAGGGTAAAGAAGAAGATATTGATGCAACTATGTTTGATGAAGGTCCTTATGAAGACGTTTGCCAGCAAATAAATGCTCGTCTACATGACTATCCAAAAATAGATATTACTCGGCATTTAACTAAATATAACCCAGTTCCACTAGCTCAAAGCAGTGAGACTATACCTGTACAAATCACAAAGCCAATTTTAGCAGATATAAATGTTTATCGTTCAGCTTATGGTTTACCTGAGCTTGAAAGTATCCCAGAAGGTGGCTGGCCAGTTGTTATTATGCAACACGGTATTACAACACAAAAAGAAAGTATGCTTGCTTTAACGGCGCAGCTTTCTATTCAAGGCTTTGCAACGGTTGCTATTGATCATCCTCGCCACGGTGAGCGTGGTATAGATGTTGGTGATGATGGGACAGACGATTTTAATGCTACAACGGGCTCTGTCCTTAGCTACATGAACTTAAGTTCGTTACTAGTTGCACGTGATAGTCTACGTCAATCGGCTGCTGATTTATTAGGTTTGCGTTTAGGCTTAAACTTTATTAATGATGCAACTATTAACAGTAAAGATGTAACTTACGTTGGACACTCTTTGGGTTCAATTGTTGCTCCAGCATTTATTGCTCAAGCTAATACGCCAATGGCAGAAACGCTTGATCCGCTATTTAATGTAAATACGGTAGCGCTTGCAAGTGGCGGTGGCGGTATAGCAAGCTTCTTACTTGAATCCGCTGCGTTTGGTCCATTTATTCAAGGTTCAGTACTTTCACAAGCGGGTACAACAGAAGCTGATGAACTTAACGTTTACTTACAGGGCGCTGCGCTTTCTAACTGTGGTTCATTTGCATCGGAGGATATGGAAGCTTATTTAACATGTGGTTACAGAGAATATATTACATCACTTACTACTGCGGGTGAAACGACTAAACTTACTAACATTCAAGGTGTATTTACACAGTTTGCTTTTGCGGCTCAAACAGCATTAGATAGTGGCGACCCTACGAACTACGCAGCCACTGTGAAAGCATTAGGTACTCCTGTTTATACTAATGTTGTTGTGGGTGATGGTGTTGATAACAAGCCTGACCAAGTGATACCACCAATGGCAGCTAATAATCCTATTTCTGGCACAATTCCATTAGCTAACTTGATGGGTCTTGAAACAGTAAGTACTTCGCAAGCATTGAGTGAAATACCAGCAAGCTACTTAGTTAAATTTACTAAAGGGCATCATGGTTCTATATTAACGCCAGCTCAAGATGATGCACAAGCTGCAACTGTTGAAGGTAGTGCGGCCGCTAATACAGAAATGCAGTTGCAAGTAGCTACTTACTTAGCTGCTCGTGGTCGAATGTTATTAGTTTCCAACCCTGAGGTTGTGACTGATTAATAGCCAATAAAATAATTAACCTTTAAAAGCCACTGAAAAGTGGCTTTTTTTTGCTTTAAAGCATGCTAAATTAGCTGAAATTTATAAATGGAGAAACCAGTTGGAATTTTTATACGAATACGGTTTGTTTTTTGCTAAAACAATTACTTTTGTTATTGCTATAGCAGTTATTCTAATGCTAATAGTTGGCGCTGCAGTTAAGCCTAAAGCCAAAAAAGGCGAAATACAAATTGACGACATATCAGAGCAATTAGTTGAGCTTAAAGAAAGCTTTTTACAAAATACGCTGGGTAAAAAAGAGCTTAAAGCGCACCAAAAACAGCTTAAATCGCAAAGTAAAAAAGCAGATAAAGATGAGCCTAAACCTCGTTTATATGTAATTGACTTTGTAGGCAGTATGGACGCTCACGAAGTAGAAAGCTTACGAGAAGAAATAACGGCCATTATCTCTATTGCCAATCCAAGTAAAGACAAAGTACTTATTCGTTTAGAAAGTGGTGGTGGTGTTGTGCATGGCTACGGACTTGCTGCATCTCAGTTACAGCGTATTAAAAGTGCAGGTATTCCTCTGAGTGTTGCAATTGATAAAGTAGCAGCGAGCGGTGGTTACATGATGGCGTGTGTAGCCGATGAGATACTTGCAGCCCCTTTTGCCATAGTTGGATCTATTGGTGTGATAGCTCAAATACCAAACTTTAATAAAATATTAAAGAAAAATGATGTGGAATTTGAGCAAATAACTGCAGGTGAGTTTAAACGTACGCTTACTTTATTTGGTGAAAACACAGATAAGGCCCGTGAAAAATTTCGTGAAGAAATTGAACAAACACATGATTTATTTAAAACGTTTGTAAGCACTCAACGTCCAAGCTTAGATATAAACTTAGTTGCGACAGGCGAGCATTGGTTTGCAACTCAAGCGATTGATAAAGGTTTGGTAGATGTCATAAAGACAAGTGATGATGCATTGCTGGAGCAGCAACATGAGCGCCAAATTTATAAGATTAAATACAAAATTAAAAAGGGATTAAGCGATAAGCTAGCTCTTGGCCTGAGTAGTGGTGTAAATAAAGTGGGAATAAACTTACTCTCTAAATTTAAATCCCTAAATCCTTAGATTAGAATTTTTTTTACGATTCAGTTTAATTCTTTCTACTCAAAAAAAACCTTGATGTATTGCATCAAGGTTTTTTATAGCTGTATAAATGTAGCTTAAGAGTCAATAGACTTATGATAATCTTCTAAGTCTTTAGCTGCATTAGGGTCGTTAAAGATGCTCTCATCAAGTTCCCCTTCAGATTTAGCAACAACACAGGTAACCATACAATCGCCGGTTACATTAACTGCTGTACGTGTCATATCAAGTAATCTATCTACACCGATAATAATTGCAATCCCTTCTACAGGTAAGCCAACTTGGTTAAGTACCATGGCCAGCATTATTAAACCAACACCAGGTACGCCTGCTGTACCTACAGAGGCAAGTGTTGCTGTTAATATAACCATTAAATAATCAGATATTGTCAAATCGACACTAAACACTTGTGCAATGAACACGGTAGCCACACCTTGCATGATGGCAGTGCCATCCATGTTAATGGTAGCACCCAGTGGGATAGTAAATGAGGCAACCGAGTTATTAGCACCTAGTTTTTTAGTAGCAGTTTCAAGTGTAATAGGCATAGTTGCGCTTGAGCTCGAGGTACTAAATGCAAATAAGCATGTGTGCTTCATTTTTGCTAAGAAAATAAGCGGGTTTAAGCCCGTTAATACTTTTAAAAGCAATGTGTAGTTTACAAAAGCATGTAATAACAGTGCAAGCACTACAACGCCAAAGTATTTGGCTAGGCTAACAATTAAGTTAAGCTCAATTGTTGTAAACAGTTTTGCCATTAAAAAGAACACGCCATAAGGGGCAATATTCATTAACAGCGTAACTAGTTTTAAAATCACAGTGTTTAAATCTTCAAATACGGTAGCAACACGCTTTCCTGCTTTACCACTTAATGCCATTGCTACACCAAATAAAAGTGCAAACACAATAACTTGAAGCATATTACCTTTGGCCATCGCTTCAAAAGGGTTTGTAGGAAACATATCTATAATTACACGCGCTAGGGTAGGCGCTTCTTTCGCGTCGTAAGCTGCATTAGATGGCAAGCTTATACCTTCACCAGGGCTAAATAATAAGGCAAGTGTAATAGCCACCGTTATAGCAATAGCCGTAGTTAATAAGTATAAAACAATAGATTTACCACCTAGGCGGCCTAGTTTTTTAGGGTCACTTAAGCTACAGGTACCACAAACGAGCGATACAAAAACAAGAGGCACAACTAACATTTTTAAGCTGGCAATAAATATTTGGCCACCAACATGGAAAATACCATCAACAAAAAAGGCTTTAATTGGCAAAGAGAATAACCCAAGTGGTATTAGATAATCGTCTTCACCAGCTAATATAGCCTGAAATATAAAACCTACTGCAACCCCAAGCGCCATACCAATCATGATGCGAGTGGTTAAACTCATTGAACGGATTTTTGACATATTTCCTGATCTACATTTTATAAATTTGCCATAGACTACCAGCAAGGAAATATTTACTACAGAAAAAGTTAGTATTTATTTAAAAATATTTTGCACAAAAAAGTAATAAAAAACTGTGATTTTAGACTAAGTTATAGGTTAATATTAAGTGTAAATTAATTTTGATTATAATAACAACGCTAGGGAGAGGTTCATGCCTTTAATGCGACTGCTCGGCATTTCATTGCTAAGTTTTTTACTCACAGCCTGTGGTGGCGGTGGGTCACTTGAAAAAGACGGTTCTATAAGTGATGGTGATTCCACTACAGAGGCTGCTACATATTCGGTTTCATTAAAGGGATACTCTCAAACAGACGAAACAGAGTCAAATGCTGTTACGGCAGATTCTCCCTTAAACTTAAGAGCAATACTCACTGATAACGACGGTGATGTTGTTGATAGTCAGCGAATTACGTTTACTTTAACCGATACCGTAGGGGCTTTAAGCCAGACATCTGCACTAACAAATACAGATGGGGAAGCCGAAGTTGAACTAATGGCTGGTACTGTCGAAGGTGCTGGAGAAGTAACTGCCACATATACAGTTGATGGCACGACCTATACAGATAGTTTTTCGTTTAGCTCAACAGGTGATGCTGGACTAAATCCAAATAATGAATACGTGATCCAATTACAAGGCTTCTCTCAAGGGGATGGATCTGAAACCAATTCAGTTTCAGGGGATACTCCAATCGATTTAATCGCCACTCTTACTAATAACGGTAATCAAGTATCTGGTGAGGTAATAACATTTTCTCTATCGGGTAATGTGGGTTCTTTAAATGCAAGTTCAGCACTTACACAAACTAATGGACAAGCGAAAGTAGAATTAACATCAGGAACAATTGAAGGCGCTGGTCAAGTTGTAGCAAGTTTCAACATTGATAGTGTTACTTACACCTCAAGTTTCTCGTTTCAATCCGACGGTAAAGAAGGTAACCAACCTGCTTATAGTTTAACTTTGCAAGGGTATTCAAATGGAACGGATCTTCAATCAAATACAGTTACTTCATTAGCGCCACTTGAACTAAGAGCAACGTTACTTAATGACGGTACTCCAGTTAGCTCACAAAGTGTTAATTTTTCGTTAGCTAGTAATATCGGTGTTTTAAACCCTAGTTCTGGAAGTGTTTTAACCAATAGCAATGGTATAGCTGCTATTGAGCTCCTAGCTGGAAATATTGAAGGTGCTTCAGAATTATCTGTAACTTACATAAATAATGGTGTTACGTACTCATCGGAAGCCTTTGACTTTGAATCTATCATTGTTGAAAAAGCGGAAATTACAGTTAGCTTATTAGCAAGTGATGATTCGACAACTCGCAATGTGGATTTTTTAAACCCTGCTGTTGCCCAGGCGCAACTCTTATTAAACGGTGAACCAGGTGCGTTTAAGTTAGTCGCATTTAATTTATCAGGCTTAGGGACTATTAATCCTTCTAATGGTACTGCACTGACCAATGAGAAGGGGATTGCGAAGGTTGATTTATTAGCAGGGACAGAAGCTGGGGCTGGCTCAATAACGGCCGAATATATTGATAGCGATAACACGAGTTACACAGCTGAAGCTTTTACATATACAACTGCCGGGGACTCTCCAGCCCAAGGTGATGCAGATAATTTCACAATTGATCTGAGCTTAAGGTCGTCAACAACACGAAACCAAATAAGCGAAATTAGTGCCAACGATAATGGCCTAGTAGAAGCTCTAGTCCTAGATTCAAATGGTGCCCCAGTAATTGGAAAAGTGGTTTCTTTTAGCTCTACTTTAGGTAACCTATTACCTAGTTCAGGTACTGCGCTAACAAATATTAACGGTATTGCTACTCTAAATCTAACACCAGGTACAATTGAAGGAGCCGGTAATGTTACAGCACAGTACGAAGCTATTACAGAAACGGTAGGGTTTTATACTCGTGGTGATGCTATCGACCCTAATCAAAGCACTGCGGATATCAATTTTAAAATTTTGCAAAACTGTCCGGTTGGTTTTAAAACAACTAGAGATGCAAGTTTATGTGAAGAGATAACAAGTATCTCAGGTGATTCTTCAGCTATTTTATTTATTGAAGTGACTAATGAAAATTCAACAACACCACTTACTCAAACTTTAGTAACCGCTACTACCACTATTGGTGCAATTTCACCTACTACAGGTACTGCAATTACAGATTCTAATGGTATTGCACTACTCGATATTGTTCCTGGACTGGATGTAGGGGCAGGTGAAATCACCGTGTCTGTACTTGATAGTAACTTGACTAAGGCGTTTCAGATTGCTGCGGTAGATATTGAAATTTCTATTTCGAGTTCTATTGCTGATGATGAGCTATTAGCGGCAGGGGCTACGGCTCTAGTTTCTATTGAAATTACTAAAGATGGTGAGTTATATACAACGCCATTAACGGTTGAATTTACATCGGGCTGTGTAAGTTCGGAGCAGGCATCAATTGATGAAACTGTGACAAGTATTGGTGGATTTGCACGTTCAACTTATCGCCCTTTAACTTGTGTGGGTGGTGATATTATTACTGCAACGGTTATTACTGGTGGAGATACGGTTTCTGCAAATACTACAATTAATGTATCACCTGCAAATATTGGTTTTTTACAGTTTATAGATGTTACAGAGCCTGTAATTGCATTAAAAGGTACAGGTGGTGCTGACCGTACTGAAATTTCAGAAGTGACTTTCAAACTTGTGGATTCAAACGGGAACGATTTAGCGTCAAGAACGGTTAACTTTGAACTTTCAACTGCTGTAGGTGGCATTACATTAGGCACAGCAAGCGCTATTACTAATGCCAGTGGCGAAGTGAAAACATCAGTACTATCTGGTTCGATTGCAACACCTGTACGTGTTATTGCATCAAGTGAGGAAGAGGTTGGAGGCAATACAGTCATTGTTACGGCTCCCTCAGATATTCTTGTTGTTAGTACGGGTATTGCCGATCAAAATAGTTTTTCGCTATCGCGTTCTATTTTCAATCCCCATGCATTAAATGTTGATGGTAATACAGTAGCGGTTAACGCACGTTTAGCCGATCACTTTAATAATCCTGTTCCAGATGGTACGGCCGTTACTTTTATTACAGAAGGTGGAGTTATTGAGCCAAGTTGTACTACAACGAATGGAGCATGTAGCGTTACTTGGACAAGTAGCAACCCGCGTCCTTTTACTGATTCAATGTACGAAAATACAATTGCTCAAAAATGTGATGGTGGATTACCGTGCCCATTAGGTATTTTAAATAATGATCTTACAATAGATTTACCACTTGGTGGACGAGCAACCGTTCATGCATATGCTATTGGTGAAGAGACTTTTTCAGACTTAAATGGTAATGGTTACTTTGATAGCGAAGACTTCTTTGATGATTTATTTGATATCCCAGAAGCTTTTATTGATAACAATGAAGATGGTACTTTTGGCGGCAAAGATTGTAGTGATGGAACAGACCCATGTTCTCGTGACAATTCAACAGGTGATGAGTTTGAAGAGTTCGTAGATTTTGATGGTAATGGCTCTTGGACTACCCAAAACGGTTTATACAATGGTTTACTATGTCGTGAAGAAGACGAAACCGCAGGGCTATGTAGCCGTCAATTGGTTAATGTATTTCAAAACCAAGAGATTGTTATGTCGGGTGATGCGGCATTCTTTAGATTAGTAACCTATGCTGATGATTGCTCGGCTATTGCAGGCGTAACAGCATCTGAGGTGCATATAAACAGTGATCCAGCGAGCCCATTAGTACGTCGCTCACAAGCTGATCCAACAAGCCAACAGATGTGTCAAGTCAGTGAAATAGATTTAACCCAGAGTCCAACAGGGACTAGTAGTGTCAGTCTGATTATGTATATTGCAGATATGTATAATAATCCTATGCCTGCAGGTACTGAGGTAACTATTAGTACTGATAACGGTGAAATTACTGGCGAAACTAGTTATGTATTTCCTAATACTACGAGCTTTGTTCCAGTAGGTGTTTCTTTTGGTATTAAACGGGAACCTTTGACAGGTGGTAACGATAGTCCATCGGGTAGCTTAAACATTTCAGTTGAAGCTCCTTCAGGTTTAGTTTCGCCATTTTCAGTTTCAGTAATCGACGATTTATAATCGTTTAAAATAAAAAATGCCAACCTTTAGGTTGGCATTTTTGTTTCTGTTCTATATATTCCACATCAATTAATCTAAAAACACCTGTTTGTTTAATTTAACGACAAAAATTGTTCGTTTATTCAGTAAATACTGAAAAGTTTGTATTAAAAGCTTGTAACAACTAGTGTTTGTAGATATACCTATAAATATTCGCGCCGCTTATGTCGGCAAAACACATTTTTAATATTTGGTTAGAAATAGGCAACTATGGGCAAATCGCTAGTAATTGTAGAGTCACCTGCTAAGGCTAAAACAATTAATAAATATTTAGGTAATGACTTCATCGTAAAGTCCAGTATTGGGCATGTACGTGATTTACCTACTTCAGGTTCGAGCAAAGCTAAAGTGCCGGCAACTAAAACGCCAGCAGAAGTTCGCAAAATGGAACCTGAAGAGAAAGCAGCGTATAAAAAGCAACGAGATTATACTAACCTGGTCGCGCGTATGGGTATTGATCCTGAGCAAGGTTGGGAGCCGCATTATGAAATCCTGCCAGGTAAAGAGAAGGTTGTTCAAGAATTACAAAAGCTGGCTGAAAATGCAGATCAAATATACCTCGCAACGGATTTGGATAGAGAAGGGGAAGCAATTGCTTGGCACCTTCAAGAAATCATTGGCGGCGAACCTGAAAAGTATAAGCGCGTAGTTTTTAACGAGATTACCAAAAACGCAATACAGCAAGCTTTCGAAACACCTGGCGAGCTTAATACTGACATGGTTTACGCTCAGCAAACACGACGCTTTTTAGACCGTGTTGTAGGCTTTATGGTTTCTCCTTTGTTGTGGGCAAAAGTTGCACGTGGTCTATCTGCAGGACGAGTTCAGTCTGTTGCGGTACGCTTATTAGTTGAGCGTGAACGTGAAATTAAGGCATTTATCCCTGAAGAGTTTTGGGATATTCACGCTGATGTTAAGAATACTGAGTCTGAGTTACGCTTAGAAGTAACCAAACAAGCAGGAAAGGCATTTAAGCCTGTAAATGAAGCTCAGGCTAGCGCAGCTGTTAAAAGCCTTGAGAGTGCAGAATACAAAGTAATTAGCGTTGAAGAAAAACCAAGTAAAAGTCGCCCAAGTGCGCCATTAATTACTTCAACCATGCAACAAGCGGCAAGTACACGCCTAGGTTATGGCGTTAAAAAGACTATGATGCTCGCTCAGCGTTTGTATGAAGGCGGTTATATTACTTATATGCGTACCGATTCAACCAATCTTTCAAAAGATGCGGTTGAAATGTGTCGTGAGTATGTAACGAACGAGTTTGGTGCTAAATATTTACCAAAAGATCCAATTAACTATAGCTCTAAAGGCAATGCACAAGAAGCGCATGAGGCAATTCGTCCTTCAAGCGTTACTGTGTTGTCTGGTCATATCGAAGGCGTAGATGCCGATGCTAAAAAGCTGTATGAGCTAATTTGGCGTCAGTTTGTAGCGTGTCAAATGGTACCTGCTGAATACGACTTAACAACACTGACTGTTGCAGCTAACGATTTCCAGCTCAAAGCAAAAGGCCGCGTGCTTCGCTTTGATGGTTGGACAAAAGTACAACCTGCGGTGCGTAAAAAGAACGAAGAAGATCAATCACTGCCAGCTGTTAAAGAAGGTGAAATACTTACTTTAATAGAACTTGATCCTAAGCAGCATTTTACTAAGCCGCCAGCTCGCTTTAGTGAAGCTAGTTTAGTAAAAGAGCTTGAAAAGCGTGGTATTGGTCGTCCATCTACTTATGCGTCGATTATATCAACAATTCAAGATCGTGGTTATGTACGTGTAGAAAATCGCCGTTTCTTTGCTGAAAAAATGGGTGAAATTGTTACTGACCGCTTAGTTGAAAACTTCACTGATTTAATGAACTTTGATTTTACAGCTAAAATGGAAGGTCGTTTAGATGACATTGCTGAAGGCAAGCGTGTATGGACTCAAGTTTTAGATAAGTTTTATGCTGATTTTTCAACGCAACTAACTGTCGCTAAAGACGAGCCAGAGAATGGCGGCATGCGTCTTAATGAGATGGTTGAAACCGATATAGAATGTCCTACATGTAGCCGCAAAATGGGCATACGTACGGCTTCAACCGGTGTTTTCTTAGGGTGTACTGGTTACAGCCTTCCACCAAAAGAGCGTTGTACTACAACAATGAACTTAGTGTCGGGCGATGAAGCGGTTGCTGCTGATGTCGAAGACGTAGAAACCGAAAAATTAATGCAGATGAAGCGTTGTCCTATTTGTGAAACTGCAATGGACTCATACCTAATTGACGAAACCCGTAAACTACATGTGTGTGGTAATAACCCAGCATGTAAAGGGCATATAGTTGAAGAAGGTACCTTTAAAATTAAAGGCTACGACGGACCAATTATCGAATGTGATAAGTGCGGTTCTGACATGGAGCTTAAATCGGGTCGCTTTGGTAAGTACTTTGGTTGTAATAACGACGAGTGTAAGAACACACGTAAGTTACTTAAAAATGGCGAGGCTGCTCCACCAAAAGAAGATCCTGTTCACATTACTGAATTAGAGTGTGAAAAGTCAGATGCTTATTTTGTTTTACGTGATGGCGCTGCGGGTATATTTTTAGCCGCAAATACTTTTCCTAAGTCACGTGAAACACGTGCACCTAAGGTTGAAGAACTAAAACGCTTTAGAGACCGCATTTCGCCTAAGTTTTATTATTTAGCAGATGCACCAGCTAAAGATCCTGATGGTAATCTTGCTGTTGTACGCTATAGCCGTAAAAATAAATCTCAGTATGTTATGACTGAAGTTGACGGTAAAGCTACCGGCTGGACTGCTCATTATGAGGCAGGTAAATGGACAGAAGAAGCGAAGAAAAAAGCAGCGCCTAAAAAGAAAGCAGCTGCAAAAAAGGCACCAGCTAAAGCTAAGCCTAAAGCGAAAGCTAAAAAAGAAGATGAATAAGCTCGTTATTGCTTATTCATAGCTTTTGTAGATTTAAAAAGTCATAAAAAAACCGGAATGCACAGCTTGTGTCTATTCCGGTTTTTTTGTGCCTAGTTGAATGCTTTCGCAACGGCTTTATTAGCAGTACATTCACCTGAGCGTGTTACCAATTTGATTAAATACATGGTCATTATAGCGTATTAAATAACTCAGCTACTGCGTTAAAAACTATTCATATATGACTGCAAAGGTGCAGAAAGTAGGCATTGCAGGGAGCAGCTGCCGAGAACAAATATATGTTATGCTTTTCGCTTAGTTATTGAGCTATACTCTTAGCGCTATAATTGATCATTACTTTAATGCAATTGGTATAATTAAATCTTAACAGAAGATACTTTTTTATACCCTTCAGATTCAAGCTCATCATTTACGCATCTTAATACGTAGGCATTTAGCTCTTCATTGCTTACGTCATCATCTTTAGCCCAATTAACACACATTTCTGTGTATTCTTTTATTATTTCGGCTGAAGCTGTTGGCGCATCGTCTGCAACCGCATAAGTCGCAGATACTGCAAATAGTGGTGCTACGATTAATGCTAGCAATGCTTTTTTCATTCGTTTATTCCTAAAAAAATGGTGTGATGACTAATTTATCCAGTTTAAGGTTAGGTATAAATCAGTAGTGCCCAATTCAGAACAACTCTGTTGGTATACTGATTTTTAATCGAAATTGAAATAAAAGATAACGAAATTTTTTTATCGTGAGGATGAGTAATTTACTTGTCAGTTTTTTAACTTTAGTAAGTACAGCATTATTAGCTGGAGTAATATATTTAGTAGCTACGAAAACCTGATTCTACGCTTTATATTAATAACCTTTAGATTGTTTTAGGGAAAATTGATTTCTTAGGTTCAAAAATGAAATGGATAAGCGTCATTGTTTATTTCTACTATGAGGATATTTTAAGTTTGTAATATCAGCCGTATTATTTGCTTTAACTGAATGTCTAAATGGTGAAACTAAAAGTCACTAGAATGCGTTAAATACAAAAAAGCCCAAGTGAATAGCTTGGGCTTTTTCGTGTGTAACGCACTTAGGTAAATATTAAACGCAACTTTTGAGTGATTAACACTGAGCGTAAAAACATGCGTAAGGCTCAAGCGTTGTGGTGCCTTGGTCTAACTTTGCGCTGTGGTGGCTAAGCTCGGTGTATTCTTTAACGATTGATGTTGGCATATCAATACTTGTTTGCTTAGCGCTGAGATTGAACATACAAAGCATTCTTTGCTTTCCAAGCGTTCTATAAAAAGCAAGCACAGGCTCTGGCGTTTCAATAAATTCAATATCACCCTCAAGTAAAACTGTTTGACCTTTTCGCCATGCCATAAACTCACGGTAGGCATTTAAAATTGAGTTATTATCATCTGTTTGTATAGCTACTGATTGCTGCTTATGTGCATTATCAACGGGTAGCCAAGGTTTTACTTCACTAAAACCTGCATGAGATGAATCAGCTAGATCCCAAGGCATTGGTGTTCTACAGCCATCACGCCCTTTAAAATTAGGCCAAAATGTAATGCCGTATGGGTCTTGTAAATCTTCAAATGCCACACTTGCTTCACCTAGACCTAACTCTTCACCTTGATACATACACACGCTGCCACGAAGAGAAGCTAATAGGGCGGTTAGCATTTTACATTGTTGAGGGTTTACTTCGCCATTTTCGCTCCAGCGGCTCGCTACGCGCTCTACATCATGATTACTGAATGCCCAGCATGGCCAGCCTTCAGTCATACGTTGTTCTAGAGTTTGAACCGTAGTTCTAATATATTCACTTGAGTAATCATTTGTTAATAGCTCAAAGCTATAACCCATGTGCAGTTTGTCGCCACCTTGGGTGTACTGCGCCATTGTAGCTAATGAATCTTCTGATGAGATTTCGCCAAGCGATACAGTACCTGGGTATTTATTAAGTAATGTGCGAATATCTTGCATAAACTCAATATTTTCAGGCTGAGTATTATTGTAGTAATGGTACTGAAATGCATACGGATTATCTTCACTAAAACCACGCCCCTGGCGCTTATCTTTTGGTTTAGCCGGATTATCACGTAATTGCGCGTCGTGATAGCAAAAATTAATTGCATCAAGCCTAAAACCGTCAACGCCTTTTTTAAGCCAAAACTCAACATTATCAAGCACAGCTTTTCGAACATCTGGGTTATGAAAGTTAAGATCCGGTTGTTCGGTTAAAAAATTATGTAGGTAGTATTGCCCGCGACGAGGCTCCCACTGCCAAGCACCACCACCAAAAATAGATAGCCAGTTGTTTGGGGCTGTCCCATCATCTTTTGCGTCAGCCCAAACATACCAGTCGGCTTTACTGTTATTTTGATTTTCACGGCTATCAGTAAACCATTGGTGTTGATCTGATGTATGGCTTAACACCTGATCAATAATTATTTTAATATTACGAGTGTGGGCTTCGCTTATTAGCTCATCAAAATCATTTAGGTCACCAAAAAGCGGGTCAATGTCACGATAGTCGCTAATATCATAGCCAAAGTCTTTCATTGGCGATTTGAAAAAAGGTGAAATCCAAATAGCATCAACGCCTAAGCTTTTAATGTAATCAATACGATTAATAATCCCTCTTAAATCACCAATGCCATCGTTGTTGCTATCTTGAAAGCTACGCGGATAAACTTGATAAATAACCGCACCTTTATACCACTGCTTTTGGGTCATGCTTTTCTCCTTCATTCCACACAGTATTTAGACTATTTTTATTTGTGATTACGATTAATCACGTTATTTGCAAAAAGCATACGTGAAGCCTTGTGCACTGTAAAAAGTCTGCATACGTATGCACTAAAATTAACGCAATTAAATTATTAAAAATAAGTACTTATAGCTAGTTTAAAGGTGTTTTATTTATGTGTTGGGTTTTTACCAATTATGGTGCTCACTTACTTTCTGACTTTTATTAAACATAACGGTTTGTCATACAAGAGAAAATATATTTTATGTTTGAATTTAATGGTCTGACCAATTAAACATTTGAATTGTGTCTAATATTTCTTATTTTGAATAGCGATACTAATTAGTTTCACTTTGTTTACATTGCGTCCTGTTAACTTTTAGTTTTTGATACAGTAGATTTTACATGTAATGTTGATTGCGTCATTTTAAATAATTTTATTTATAACAAAATCAATTGTTTAATGTTTGTTTGGTAAGGTTTTTATTAATCTGAAGTCATGCTATAACTGTTGAATACGTATGCATAAAGTTGTTAATAAAATAAAACTGGCGTTAATATCCATCCTGACAACAAAATTAGCTCGCCTGTTTGACTATCACTCAAATAAAGAAGCGAGTATCACAATATGGGTAACGGGAAAAACATCATGTCTATGTTCAAACCAAGTATATTAACGTTGGCAATGGCTACTGCAGGATTAGCAAGCTTTGCCTCTGTAGCAGCACAAGAAGATACAGTTAAAAATGATGACGTTGAGGTTATCGAAGTAAAAGGCTTTCGTGGCAGTGTTGTAGAATCAATCAACACAAAGCGTTTTTCTACTCAAGTCGTTGAGTCAATTTCAGCAGAAGATATAGGTAAGCTACCTGATTCATCTATTGCTGAGTCTATTGCACGTTTACCTGGCTTAACAGCGCAACGCTTAGATGGTCGCGCAAGTAGAGTATCAATTCGTGGTTTTGGTGAAAACGAAAGTGGTACTACATTTAATGGTCGTGAACAAGTCTCTATTGGTGATAACCGCGGCGTAGAGTTTGACCTTTACCCCTCAGAAATTATGAGCGGTGTAACTGTATATAAAACGCCAAATGCAAGTATTGATGCTGAAGGCATTGCAGGTGTAATTAACATGCAAACAGTTCGTCCTTTAAGTAAAGGCGAACGTGTTGTACAAGTAAATGGACAGTATGAGCAAACTAGCTTTGATAAATTAAACCCAGACGGTAACGACGACGGTTACCGAGGTACAGTTTCATACATTGACCAGTTTGCAGACGATACCATTGGTGTTGCATTTGCTTTAAATACGATGAGTTCACCAAATCAAGAAAAGCGTTGGAACTCGTGGGGTTATCCAGAATTCAATGAAAATGGTAACGATTATTCAATTTTAGGTGGTGCTAAACCTTACGTGCGCTCATCAACGCTTGAACGTGACTCGGCAATGCTTGTTTTAGAAGCTGCACCTACAGACAATCTAAGTATGACGTTTGATGCGCTATACGTAGATTTTACAGATGAAAAAATCTTACGCGGTATTGAAGTTCCGTTCGCGTGGGGACAAGGTAGTATCGACTCAAACAGTGTAGTAGTTGATGAAGCGTCAGGCTTTATAACAAGCGCAGTAACCCAAGGACAGCGTGTTGTAGTTCGTAATGACTATGAAGAACGCGAAGCAGAACTTACAGCTTTTGGTTTTAATACTAAATACGATATTGACGATTCGTGGTCAGTAGAGTTTGATGCAAGTTATTCACAAGTAGAACGTAAAATCTGGAGTGTTGAAAGCTATTCAGGCACTGGCCGTGGCGATGCTCGCGGTATTGCAGATAACTTGGGTTACACATTTAATGGTGGTAACACTGGGGCTACTTTTTCACATGATTTAGATTATAGCGATTATGGTTTAATTCAGTTAGGTGGCCCGCTTTCGTGGGGTGAAAGCTCTGCACTTAACGATAAATACGGTTTAACTGGTACTGAATATGAAAACCAAGCGCAAGACGGTTTTATAAATGCACCTACTATTGAAGATGAATTATCAACATTAAAAATAGCCGCTTCAAAGGTATTAGAAAACGAGTACATAAGCTCTATTGAATTTGGTATGTCTTACAAAGAACGTGAGAAAACAAAAGATTCAGAAGGTTACTTCATGACGTTATCTAGCTTTTCGCTTGATAACCCAGGCATGCTTAGCGTGCCAGAACAGCACCGTAACGGAAGTGTTGATTTAGGCTTTATTGGCATGGGCGACATGATTGCTTATGACGTAAATGGCTTAGTTAACGATGGTTATTATGACTTACTTGCAGAGAGCTTAACAAATACAAGTCATGCGACTAAATCGTGGACTGTAAAAGAAGAAATCACTTCTGCATTTGTTCAAGCAAATATAAATGCAGAAGTTAGCGGCTTAGCACTTACAGGTAATGTGGGTGTACGTTATGTTCATACCGACCAATCATCTCAGGGTAATGCATTTAGCACTGTAGATGGTATTGTAGTGGCTTCACCTACTAATATTAGCCACGATTATTCACACGTATTACCAAGCTTAAACTTATCACTTGCGATTGATGAGCAACAAACAGTGCGTTTTGGTGCGGCTAAAACAATTTCTCGTGCACGTTTAGACGAAATGAATTCATCTATTGATGCGTCATACAACACAATACCTGATGAAAATGGTAACTACTGGTCTGTATCGGGTGGTAACCCTAATTTAGAGCCAAAAGAGGCCACTGGTTACGATTTAACATACGAAAACTACTTTAGTGATGAAGGTTACTTCTCTGCTGCATTCTTTTATAAAGATTTAACCCAGTGGATTTTTGACGGCACATACGAAATTGATATGTCGGGCGTTGCTGACCCATCAACAGGTGAAATTCCTGCTACATCTGAGGGTACGGGGAGTGGTAAAATCAATGGCGGTGGGGGTGACCTATACGGTTACGAGCTATCACTGGCGCTTCCATTTAAAATATTCCACCCATCACTTGAAGGCTTTGGTTTAATTGCAAGCCATACCGGTATTGAATCAGACATTGAAGATCAAAACGGTAATGAGTACGAGCTACCGGGTCTGTCTGACAAAATTCAAAGCTTAACGGTTTACTACGAAATGAATGGTATTCAGCTGCGCACCAGCATGCGTAAACGTAGTGCCTTTAAAGGTGATGTATACGGGCTAGGCTTTGATACTGAACAAGTAGATATCCTAGGCGAAACAATTTGGGATATTCAAGCAGGCTACGACTTTAGTGAGGGCGGTGTTGAAAGCCTTGAAGGGTTATCAATTCAGTTCCAAGTTCAAAACTTAACAGAAGAGCCGTTTACATCGCTTTCTGGCGATAACGCGCTACAAGTTCGTGACTACCAAGATTACGGTCGTACTTACTTGTTAGGCTTTAGCTACAAGCTATAATAAAGGTTGTGTGTAGGAGCCCTTGTAATTTGTTTTACAAGGGCTTTTTTATAGCTACTTTACCTAACTTTTTAATCATACTTTGATTTAATAAAACGTGGATAATAAGATGAAATCAATAAAACACGTCGTGATCGCAGGCGGTGGTACCGCAGGTTGGATAACTGCAGCACTGCTTAATAAAGTGTTAGGTAAAGTAATTAATATCACATTGATAGAGTCATCATCTATTGGCACCGTGGGAGTTGGAGAAGCAACCATACCACCTATTATCCAACTTAATAACGCATTAGGCATTAACGAAAAAGAGTTTATAAACGAAACCAACGCAACAATTAAACTCGGTATTGAATTCGAAAACTGGAAAAAACCAACGCACAGTTATATGCATGCGTTTGGCCCGATTGGAAAAGACTTCCCGTTTTGCGACTTTTATAACTTTTGGTTAAAAGGTCGAATCACGGGTTGCGAAGACGATTTATGGGATTTTTCGTTAAATTACCAAGCCGCTAAACAGCATAAATTTGCTCCCTTAAACACAATACCCAATACCCAATTACCTGGGCTAAGTTACGCTTATCATTTTGACGCCACACTTTACGCTGAATATTTAAAAAAGCTGGCAATATCGCGCGGTGTAAAACACATTGATGCCAAAATTAGTGAAGTTACACAATGTTTAGCAACGGGTAATGTAGAAACACTCATACTCGATGATAATAAGCAAATCAACGGTGATTTATTTATAGATTGCACAGGGTTGCGTGCGTTGCTTATTGAGAAAACACTCAATACCGGATTTGTAGATTGGTCTCATTATTTACCATGCGATAGTGCCATCGCAGTACAAACAAAATCAAACGATGAATTAAAACCTTATACGCAATCAATTGCTCACAGTGCCGGTTGGCAGTGGCAAATTCCGTTACAAAGCCGAATAGGCAATGGCTTGGTTTATTGTAGTCGTTACTTATCGGATGAAGACGCAAAGGCGTTGTTGCTTAATAACTTACCGGCAGATCCAATAACAGAACCTAGATTTATTAAATTCAAAACAGGTAGACGTGTAAAACAATGGCATAAAAATGTAGTCGCGGTTGGTTTATCAAGTGGCTTTTTAGAGCCATTGGAATCTACAAGCATTCACCTAATTCAAAGCGCAGTTACACGGCTGATCAAATTATTTCCACACCATGGTATCAGCGATGCGTTAGCAAGCGAGTTTAATAAACAAAGCGTGACTGAAATAGAGCATATTCGTGATTTTATTATTCTGCATTACAAACTTACTGTGCGCGAAGACTCCGCATTTTGGCGTCAATGCATGCAAATGGATATACCGGATTCACTGATCCATAAACTTAATCTATTTAAACAAACAGGTAAGGTTATGCGCGAAGACGATGAGTTATTTGCCGAAATAGCATGGCAGCAAGTGATGATTGGACAAGGCTTAATATCTGATGACTATTGCACTATTGCTAATTCGTTTACGGACGAGCAGTTAAGTGATTTGTTTATTAGTTTAAAAACATTAGTAAATTCGACAGTTGAAAAACTTCCTACCCACAAAGAATTTTTAGCCAGTATTAAAAGGGCGTCATAATGCGATTTATACAGCAAATACTCTTAATCTGTTTATATACTATACCAAGCATGTCTTATGCTCTTAGCGTTGAACCAGCTAATTGGTGGGTGGGCATGAAAAAAAATACAATTACGCTAATGTTGCATGAACAAAACATTGCAAACACCCAATTTAAGCTTTTACCTTATCAAGGAGTTGAGCTGGCCAATATTACGCGCACCGAAAACCCTAATTACGTATTTTTACATATAGCCATTAGCGATACAGCCCAAGCAGGCACATTAAAATTTAATAGCAATGGTAAGAATAATTTCATTTTCTCTTTACTTGAGAGAACAAAAAATAGTGCTGTGCGAGAAGGTTTTAGCAGTAAAGATACTGTGTATTTAATTAATCCTGACCGTTTTGTAAATGGCGATAAACAAAATGACACCGTGAGCGGTATGTTGGAGGAAGTAAATCCAACATTTAAAGGAGGGCGACACGGTGGTGATATACAAGGTGTTATTAATGCATTGCCATATTTAAAAGATTTAGGTGTAACGCAGTTGTGGTTAACGCCGGTGCTTGAAAACAACATGCCCGATTACTCTTATCACGGTTATGCTATTACTGATTTTTATAACGTAGACCCACGCATGGGTTCTAATTCACTTTATAAATCGCTCTCAGTAAAGGCCAAAGAGCAGGGTATAGGCTTGGTAATGGATATGGTGCTTAATCACTTTGGTGCAGAGCATACATGGATGAAGGATAAACCGAGCAAAGATTGGATCAACTTTAATGGCGAATTTGAAAATGGTAAAAATGCGACAAGCCATGCCCGCCAAACAATTCAAGACCCACACGCAAGCGATTACGATAAACGCCAGTTTAACGATGGCTGGTTTGTAGCCAGCATGCCGGATTTAAACCAGCGCCAACCACTCTTGAGCGAATATTTAACTCAAAATGCGATTTGGTGGATTGAATACGCAGATTTAAGTGGTATTCGCGTTGATACTTACTCTTACTCAGATAAAGCATTTTTGAGCGATTGGACAAAAGCAATTATGCAAGAGTATCCGGATTTTAATATTGTAGGAGAAGAGTGGACCTCTAACCCTGCTATTGCCTCTTACTGGCAACGTGGTAAGCATAACCAAGATGGATATACATCAAGCTTACCAAGCGTTATGGACTTTTCGTTGCAAGAGTCGGTAATTCAAGCGCTAAATGAAGAAGAAAGCTGGAACACGGGCTGGGTTAAAGTCTATGAGTCGTTAGCTAATGACTTTTTATACCCTGATACTAATAACATTATGGTATTTGCAGATAATCATGATATGAGCCGTGTATACACCGAGCTTGGCCAAGACGAAGCCAAAACTAAAATGGCAATGACTCTATTTTTAACCACACGAGGTATAGCCCAAATGTACTACGGTACGGAAGTGCTATTAGATAACACCCCAAGTAAAGATCATGGCGATATTAGAATAGACTTCCCGGGTGGATTTAAAGGCCAAACTCGGAACGCCTTTACGGGCGAGGGGCTAACAAAACAGCAAAAAGACATGCACAAAACAATTAGTACCTTGCTTAATTTTAGAAAAAGCAGCCCAGCACTTGATAAAGGAAAACTTGTGCATTTTACGCCTCAACAAGGCGTGTATAGTTACGCGCGTATTAGCGACGAGCAAACTGTGTTGGTATTTATGAATAAAAACACAAAAGAGCTAACTAAGAATATTGAGTATATGCAGGAAGTAATACCAAAAAATACCAAAGCACTTAACTTATTCACCCACAAAACACAGGTGTTGGGTAATACAGTTGCTTTACCGGCAATGAGTGCAACGGTATTAATTATAAATACCTCTCAATAGTTTACCTGAATACGTATGCAGCAACTGTATGGTTGCTGCAGTAATCTTTAGTATAAAGTAATAACAATACTGACAAAAAAGACACACAATGAAAAAATTAGTTTATGTACCCGCAGTACTTTGTAGTGCACTTATTGCTACAGGGTGTTCAGAAAATAACAAACCTGAACAACAGCAAACACCCGCACACACACAAAATGAGCTTACCAAGCCGGTTGTATATCAAGTATTTACCCGTTTGTTTGGTAATACCGAAACTGCCAATGTGCCATGGGGCACTAAAGAGCAAAATGGTGTAGGTAAATTTGCCGACTTTAACGATGCCGCCCTCAAAGGTATAAAGGAGCTAGGTACAACGCACGTTTGGTATACCGGCGTATTACACCATGCCTTAGTAGGCGATTATAGCGATTATGGGATTTCTCAAGATGATCCTGATGTTGTAAAAGGACGAGCAGGTTCGCCATATGCAATAAAAGATTATTATGATGTAAATCCTGATTTAGCAATTAACGTGACGAATCGTATGGGAGAGTTTAGCCAGCTCATTGAGCGTACGCACAGCCATGGCATGAAAGTCATTATTGATATCGTGCCTAACCATGTTGCGCGAAATTATCAATCATTAGGAAAGCCTAAAGGGGTTGAAGATTTTGGCGCGCAAGACGACACCAGTAAAACGTACGATAAAAACAACAATTTTTACTATGTGCCTGGGCAGTCATTTCAAGTGCCTACTTCTACAACCTATAACGTATTAGGTGGAAAAGCTCACCCACTTGCTGATGGCTTTTTTGATGAAACACCTGCTAAATGGACAGGTAACGGTGCCCGTGCACCAAAACCCGACATTAACGATTGGTACGAAACTGTAAAAGTGAATTACGGTGTAAAGTCTGATGGCAGCTACGATTTTGCTCAGCTGCCAAACGACTATAAAGACAAGGATTACCGTGCTCACTACGAGTTTTGGCAAGATAAAGAGCTCCCTAATAGCTGGTACAAATTTAGAGACATAGCGCTATTTTGGTTAGATAAAGGCGTTGATGGCTTTAGATACGACATGGCCGAAATGGTGCCTGTAGAATTTTGGAGTTTTTTAAATTCGTCGATAAAAATGCAAAAAAGCGACGCCTTTTTATTAGCCGAAGTGTATAACCCGCTAATGTACCGTGCGTATATTCACCAAGGTAAAATGGACTACCTTTACGATAAAGTGGGCTTTTATGACACACTAAAAGCCATTATGCAGGGTAAGCAAGCTGCTAATACTATTTTTGCTGCCCAAAGCCAAGTTACTGATATTGAAGCACACATGCTGCACTTTTTAGAAAATCATGATGAACAACGTATCGCAAGTCCAGACTTTGCAGGTAATGCCCAGTGGGGTAAACCTGCTTTAGTAGTTTCTAATCTAATTAGTCGCGCGCCAACGCTTTTATATTTTGCTCAAGATGTGGGAGAAGATGGCTCTGAAAACGCAGGATTTGGCACAGCCACACGCACCAGTATTTTTGACTACATTGGCGTGCCAGCGCACCAAGCATGGATGAATAACGGAAAATTTGATGGCGCTAATTTAACAAAAGAGCAAGTAGCACTTCGTGATTACTACAAAGCGGTTATGTCACTTAATAGTTTACCTGCTGTAGTAGGCGGAGAAATGTCGGCACTTAACCTTGTAGGAAGTGAACGTGTTGTTGGTTTTACCCGCTCTTTAGGCCAGCAAAGTGTGCATGTGTTAAGTAACTTTAGCGAGCAGCCACAAATAGTTACGGTTAATTTATCAAAGGCACAATTAGGTGCAATGAGTGAAAATACGCTATTAAATGATTTACTTGAAAATCACACCACCCAGCTTAAAGCTCACCCGCAAGGCGCTACATTTAAACTCACACTTGATGCATTTAGCAGCGCAGTATTAACTAATAAGGCTAATCATGAATAATCAAAATAATAATTATGACAGCAACAAACCAAACCTGAGTTTTTGGCAAATATGGAATATGTGCTTTGGTTTTTTAGGTATTCAATTTGGCTTTGCACTACAAAACGGCAATGTGAGCCGAATATTTCAAACATTAGGCGCACAAGTTGATGATATTCCCATTCTATGGGTTGCAGCACCGCTTACTGGCTTAATCGTACAGCCTATTATTGGTTACTGGAGCGATAAAACGTGGGGGCGCTTTGGCCGCCGTCGTCCGTTCTTTTTTATAGGCGCAGTGTTAACAACGCTTTCACTATTTATTATGCCGCATTCGCCAACGCTTTGGATTGCTGCCGGTATGTTATGGATTATGGATGCGTCAATCAACGTAACCATGGAGCCGTTTAGAGCACTTGTAGGCGATAACCTGCCAGAAAAACAACGCGCTACAGGTTACGGGTTACAAAGCTTTTTTATTGGTATTGGTGCGGTACTAGCCTCAGCACTACCGTGGATGATGACCAACTGGTTTGATGTAAGTAATACCGCAGCGCCTGGGCAAATTCCAGAGTCTGTTAAATACTCATTTTATTGGGGTGGGGTGGTGCTACTTGTTGCAGTGCTTTGGACCGTTGCACGTACAAAAGAGTACAGCCCAGAGCAATTAGCTGAGTTTGAAAAGCAAAGCGCTCAACCTACTACCAGCAAACTGGTTGATATTAACTTTAATAAAGGCGCCATTATTTTTGTAGTGCTGGGTTTAGCAACCCTTGCATTAGTAATGGGCTTATCGCTTGAAAAAGAATTATACCTATTAGCTGGTGGTTTATTAGCGTTTGGTATTGTGCAGTGGATTGCAGCAGCGCTTAAAAGTGCTAACAAAACTCAAGGTGGTTTTTACCAAGTAGTACAAGATGTATTTACAATGCCAGAAGCCATGAAGCAGCTTGCATGGGTGCAGTTTTTTAGCTGGTTTACTTTATTTGCCATGTGGATTTATACCACCGCAGCAGTAACAAGCTTTCATTATGGTAGTAGCGATGCAACCTCTAAAGCATTTAACGATGGTGCAGACTGGGTGGGTATTTTATTTGCCGCCTACAATGGCTTTGCAGCTATTGCCGCTATGTGTATTCCGTTTTTAGTTAAAAAAATGGGCTTAAAAGGCGCGCATTGTTTTAATTTATTGCTGGGCGCATTAGGTCTTGCAAGCTTTATGTTTATTCAAGACCCTAAAATGTTACTTATTCCTATGATTGGGGTGGGGTTTGCGTGGGCGTCTATTTTATCGCTGCCTTACGCCATGCTAAGTAACGCACTGCCAAGTAATAAAATGGGCGTTTACATGGGTATTTTTAATTTTTTTATAGTTATACCTCAGTTACTTGCCGCCAGCATTTTAGGGCTCATTTTACGCCACGTATTTTCTAATCAGCCTATTTACGCATTGTTAATTGGTGCAGCCTCGTTCGTTGTCGCTGCCGTTGCAGTAATGCGCGTTAAAAATTCACATTAAGGACACACAATGAAAAAATATAACCTTATAACCGCCTCACTTTTAACGTTAGGTTTAACCGCCTGTGGCGCTAAAAACACAAGCACAACCAATGAAAGTACCGGCGCACAGATTAAATCTGCACCAGGCGCCCCAGGTGCTGAACCATTTTGGGCTTACGCGGGTAAAACCGGTATTGGTACATCGTACGAGCAATACCAAAACGGCCAATACACTGATACAGCTGCAACGGGGGATGTATCTAAAGTATGGTTTTCAATCGCTAAAGGTATGATCACCGAAACCATGTTTGGGCTTATTCACCAGGCACAAATAAAAGACATGCAATTTATAGTAACAGGTAAAGACTTTACCGTTAGTGAAGCTGATGATTTAGATGTCACCATTGATTACTTACATAAAGATGCACAAGGTCGCCCGTTATCGCTTGCCTACAAAGTAACAAGCACTGATAAACAAGGCCGCTTTAGCCTAGAAAAACACATTTTTACTGACCCAGATGGGCAAACATTATTTGTACGCAGTGTATTTAACACTGAGCTTGAAGGGCTAAAAGCGTATGTGTCTGTTAATCCGTATATTAATAATAACGGGCTAGGTGACTTCGCTAAAACAACAGAGAAAGGGCTTGTAGCATGGGACGATGATAACTATCTATTACTTCAATCCACATCACCATTTAAAGCAAAAACGGTAGGGTTTACAGGAAAAAGTGACGGCATTAACGCACTTAAAACTACGCAATCTATAAATACACAATACACAAATACCGGCGATACAGCAGGTAATGTAAGCATGCTTGCAGAGCTTGGCGACATAAGCGCGAATACCACCTTTGATTTAGCACTTAGTTTTGGTAAAACGCAGCAGCAAAGTATAAAGCAAGGCGAAAAAAGCTTAGCAAAAGGGTACCAAGCGGTGCTTGATCACTATAACGGTAAAGGTGAAGCGCTAGGCTGGGAAGATTACCTACAAAGTCTCAAACCGCTCAATAAAATGATTGAACAAACAGCCGATAACGGTAAGCTTTTATACACCAGCGCCATGGTTCTAAAAGCACAAGAAGATAAAACACACGCAGGGGCATTAATTGCTTCTCTATCTAATCCATGGGGCGAAACGGTTTCGGCTAAAGAGGGCTCTACTGGCTATAAAGCGGTATGGGTGCGCGACTTTTATCAAGTAGCCATGGCCTTTATGGCGCTTGGCGATACTGCCACAGCAAAAACAGCGTTTGAATACCTTGAAAAAGTGCAAGTAAATAGCAAAACACCAGGTAATAAAGGCGATACAGGCTGGTTTTTACAAAAAACGCACGTCGATGGTGAATTAGAATGGGTCGGCGTACAGCTTGACCAAACAGCTATGCCTATTATGCTTGCTTGGAAGTTACATAAAGCCAATGTACTTAGTGATGAAGAGCTAAAAAGCTGGTACGGAAAAATGTTAAAACCCGCGGCTGATTTTTTGGTTGAGGGGGGACTTGCTAAAATTTTGTGGAACGACACGCAAATTACACCACCGGCAACCCAACAAGAGCGCTGGGAAGAGCAAAGTGGTTATTCGCCTTCTACAACTGCAGCAATAGTGGCAGGCCTTATTACCGCAAGCGATATCGCAACGCTTAGCGGTGATGATAAAAACGCAAAGCGTTACCTAGCTACGGCTAAAAAGTATAACAACGATATTGAATCGCAAATGTTTACCACTAAAGGTAACTTAAACGGCGAAAATAGTGATGGTGAATACTTTATCCGTATAGGCCAAGATACCGATGCAAACTCAAACACTAAAATTAACGCTAATAATGGCCGCGAAGGGTTTAATAAAAAGCAAATTTTAGATGGCGGCTTCTTAGAGCTAGTACGCTATGGCGTACGTGATGCTAACGACGAAAGCATTGTTAAAACACTGCCTGAGTACGATGACGAAACGCTTGAAGATAACCTACAGGTTAAATACAGCTTTAGCTTTGACGACGGCAGCGGCACATTTGCAGGCTACCGCCGCTATGGTAATGATGGCTACGGCGAAGATGAAGTAACAGGTACTAATTACGCAGAGGATGGCAGTAATACACCAGGCCAACGTGGTCGTGTTTGGCCATTTTTCACAGGTGAACGTGGGCATTATGAAATAGCTGCAGCTAACGCAAACAACGCCCTTGATGATGCTAAACAAGCGCAAATTAAAAACAGCTATGTTAAAGGGTTAGAGCAATTTGCCAATAATGGAATGATGCTACCAGAGCAAGTATGGGATGGTGTAGGTGAAAATAAAGCTGGGTATGAGCTAGGTGAAGGCACAAATTCAGCAACACCACTTGCATGGACTCATGCAGAATACATTAAGCTGGTACGCTCACTCAGTGATAAACAAGTTTGGGATTATTATCCAGTGGTTGGCGAGTCACTTAATTAGGTTTTATAAATTACGAAACATGAAAAAAAGCTTCTATTTGAAGCTTTTTTTTTACTTAAATTAATTTTGTTTTTTACAATAACCTCGGTTAGGGTGAATCTGTTTTGAATATTTATGCTAACTAATCGTTGCTATATGCCTCATAGAATAATGAAATGTTTGTGTGGTTTTTGTTCCTGTTTTAACTTTAAAGCCTTGCGATGTTGATGTCTTAAACTCACTTTTTAAATTTGGCTTATTGGTCTCGTAAATAATTATGCATAGATGGTTATGTAAATATTATGTTTGCCGTTCTGTTTTTTGGTTTTATCTTTGTTCTTATGTTGATTTATTGTTTTTGTTGATTGTTTTTCTGTTAATTTCTGTCGCATTTAGTTGGTAAGTTCGTTTTCGTTGTGTTATTAATTTGTTTCTCTTGTAGGTTAAGAGGTGTTATTTAATTTATATAAGTAATTTTTATGTGAATTTAAATAATGTAATACATAAAAAATAATAATTTAATTATCTAGGGATAAATCAAGATGAACCACAATTTTTCTAAGACATTTAAACGCTCATTTACTGCAGCAGCAGTTGCAATGACGTTGAGTGCGGCAATGCCTGCAATGGCAGATAACGTTAACGGCGCTATAAAAGGTAGCTTAACGGCTCAGTCAGGTGTTTCGCTAGCGGGTGCAACAATAACAATAACAGATGACACTAAAGGTTATTCAAAAACGCTTATTGCAGATTCTAACGGCGAGTTCGATCTAAAACAGGTACCGGTAGGCAAGTATAATATAGTAGTTTCACAAGCTGGTTTTGACCAAGCTCAAGTTAAAGATGTAGTAATAGGAGTTGGTAAAACAGCTCTTATTGAAATTCCACTAACTACAGGTAATATCGAAAGAATTGCAGTTGTCGGTGGTTCTATTCGTGCGATAGATGTTTCTGCATCAGAATCTTCACTCAATATTAGCTCTGAAGAACTAGAACTTTTACCTATATCTCGCTCTGTAACTTCAGTTGCATTGCTTGCGCCAGGCGCAACTGAAGGGGATAGTCGTTTTGGCGACCAAGCTTCATTTGGTGGTGCTTCTGTAGCTGAAAATGCTTATTACGTGAATGGTCTAAATATGACTAATTTCCGAAATGGTCTTGGCGGTGCAACAATCCCATTTACCGCGTACGATAGCTTCCAAGTTAAAACGGGTGGTTATTCTGCAGAGTTCGGGCGTACTACCGGTGGTTTAATCTCATCAGTTACTAAATCTGGTTCTAATGATTTTCACTTTGGTGTTGAAACGATTTATTCATCTGACTCGTTAAGTGAGCAAGCTCCTGATTCACTTTACAAGCAAAATGATCGCTGTGAAGACGCGGATGGCCATTGTATTGGTGATTTATATGTTAATAACCAAGACGACTACGACAATTCATTTGAAACAAGTATTTATGCTTCAGGTGCGATAGTTGAAGACACATTATTCTTCTATGGTATTTACACTGCAAGAGATAATGACTACGAATACGGTAATGCATCTCAAACAGATTTAACAGTTGAAAAAGATGATGACCCATATTACCTAGCTCGTTTTGATTGGAATATTAACGAAGATCATCAACTAATGCTTTGGGGCTTTAGTGACAAACGCACTTATTCAGAAAAAACAATTTCAGATCCTCAAGGAAATGGTAATTATACTGTAGATGGTGGTACAGCTTATCATAAGCGAGGCGGAGAAAGTTTTGCAGTTCGCTATACTGGTAACCTTACAGATGATCTAAGTATGTCAGCAATGTTTGGCCAAGTTAAGTTTTCAGAAACTGATTACTCAGACTTCGATGATTGTCCTACAGGTTATGATGCCGATTTAGGTGAGGATACTACATGTTATGTAAACTTTACTGTTGGTGAAAATGAAGATAAACGTGAGCAATTGCGAGTTGACTTTGATTACTACCTAAACGATGAGCATACGTTAAGATTTGGCTATGATTCTGAAACTAATACAGCTGATTCAACAACACAAAACTCTGGTGGCGTTTACTACTATTATCGTACATATGAAGAAGGCGCAAGGCTGGCTAATGGTTATGTCTTACCTGAAGAAATGAAGACAACACGTGTACGCGATTATAAAAATGGCGGTTCGTTTGAAGTAGAAAACTGGGCTATTTATATTGAAGATCAATGGTCAGTTACTGAAGATTTAACATTAACATTAGGCCTTCGTAATGATAGTTTTACTAACTACAATGCAGATGGCGAAGAGTTTGTTTCTATTGATAACCAAATTGCCCCTCGTATAGGTGGTTCTTGGGATATTAATGGAGATGGCGATAGTAAGTTATTCTTCACTGCTGGTCGTTATTACCTACCAGTAGCAGCTAATACAAATATTCGTTTAGCGGGTGCAGAAACATTTATCCAAACTTGGTACGCCTATGAAGGCTTAAATGCTGACGGTACTCCTGTAGGTTTAGGTACTCAGCTAGGTGATCCTGCTATTTCTAATGGTGGTGACGGTACTGCGAAACCATCAAATACCTTATCTGATAAAGATCTTGAACCAATGTATAACGATGAGTATATGATTGGTTATCAAGCAGCAATTAATGATGATTGGTCATGGGGTATCAAGGCAACTTACCGTGTTTTAGGTAATCAAATTGATGATGGTTCTTATATCTTTAATGATGAAAATGGTGAATATTTAGGTGAGAACTGGTTCTTATTTAATCCTGGTAATGGCGCTACTTTCAATTTCGATCTTGATGGTGACGGTACCACTGAAGAATATAGCTTTACTGCACAAGAGTTAGGTTACCCGGAAGCTAAGCGTAAATACGCATCAGTTGATTTAACATTAGAGAAAACATGGGATCAGGTTTGGTCTTTAAAAGCGCTATACACATGGTCTCACAACTATGGTAATACAGAAGGTTTTGTTAAATCTGATAATGGTCAAGATGATGCTGGTCTTACGCAAGATTGGGATTACCCTTATTTAATGGATGGTGCTAATGGTAATCTACCTGCAGATCGTCGTCATAACATTAAAATTTATGGTGCTTTTGCTGTTACAGAAGACTTCTTAATTGGTGCTAATGTTAATATCGCATCTGGACGTCCTTGGACTGCTTTAGGTCAAGGTTATACTCCAGATCCTGATCAATACCAATATGGTGATACTTACTATGTAGGTGACAAACGTTTCCCTCGTGGCAGCATGGGTACTACACCATGGACAGCACGTTTAGATCTTAACTTTACTTATAACCTTCGCTTTAACGATCAGAAAGTTCGTTTAGCTATGGATGTATTTAACGTATTTGATGCTTCTACTGAAACTCGTTACGACGAAGCTGCAGAAATAGCTGCTGGCGATGGAAATGCTACATTTGGTTTAGCTCAGTCTTACCAGTCTCCTCGTAGAATTCAATTATCAGCGTCTTACGATTTCTAATAACTTGTTAGTATGAGTTAAAAGTTGTTTAATAAAAAAGCCTCGTTAGAGGCTTTTTTTATATCTAAATTTTGAATTTTCATGAGATATGAATAGATCAGAAAGAAAAGTGAAATGAATGGATAAAAATATACTGAATAAATTAGTGTCGTTGTAACTTCCAATTAAAACCGTTTATAAATTCTACTTTATTTTATCAGCCCGGCTCAGCTTGAACTTCTAGGAATGAGAATAGGAGGCAACAGGGTGCTTTGAACTTCTTCACCACGTATCAGTTTTAATAGGTTCTCTACTAACATTTGCCCAGCAATAGTGGTGTTTTGCTCTATTGTAGTTAGTGGTGGGTTTACATAACTTGCAATGGCTATATTATCAAAGCCGACAACCGCAACATCTTTCGGCACGTTGATATTTGCTTCTTTAAGTGCGCGTATAGCCCCTATAGCAATTAAGTCACTTGCAGCAAATAAGGCGTTAAATTTAATATTATTAGCAATTAGTGAGCGTGTGGCGTGATAGCCAGATTCTTCAGTAGAGATAGCATTAGCCATTTTACGCTCATTTATTTTAACGTTGTTAGCCAATAGCTCATCCTTAAAACCCTGAAATCGACTAAAAAATTCAGGACTGTGATCAGATGCATCACCAATAAAAGCGCAATCAGTTCTGCTATGCGCAATAAAGTGCTCAGCGGCGAGCTTACCGCCACCGTAGTTATCACAACAAACAGTTAAATCGGGACGGTTATCTACCGTTGCACCCCAGCAAACAAACTTAGTATTTTGTTCAAGTAAGGTGTTAAATTTTGGTTGGTAATCAATGTAATCGCCATACCCGAGTAAAATAATGCCATCGGCTCTGTGGCTGTCTTCGTAGTCTGCTTGCCAATCAGCACTGGCCGATTGAAATGAAACTAATAAATCGTAACCTTCTGTAGCGCAAGCACGGGTAATACTGCCAAGCATGGCTAAGAAGAAAGGATTTATTTGGGACTCGTCAGAAGTGGGATCTTCAAACAACAATAATGCAAGCGTACTACTTTGTTGAGTGCGAAGGTTACTCGCATTTTTATCAACTTTATAATTAAGCTTTTTAGCTATATCGAAAACACGCTTGCGTGTTTCTTCATTAACAAGGTGGCTGTTACGTAAAGCGCGAGATACAGTCGATTGAGATACCCCTGCATAGTGGGCAATATCAAATGAGGTAGCTTTACCTTTCATTGTTACAACTTAATTAAATTGATAAATAATTGTGTCATTTTCGTTTATTGATGAATAATTTCAAGCTTTTTGTGAATTAACGTATATTTTTATTGATAAATTCCTGACACCGGTGTCATAATGTCAGTGTTTTATCATTTTGTTGTCAAAACGTATTCGCTGTCTATATCTTTATAGGCAGCATTTTTTACTGTGATAGCTACTTTGAGGTGATAGCTCAAAGTATAAATAACAATGGTACACCATTGTAAAATAATAAGCATGAGTCGCTTAACAAAAGAGATAATACTATGAGCCCAAACGCTTCTGCCCAATTTGATCCCATCTTAGTTGCTGATGTCGGCGGCACTAATGCCCGCTTTGCTTTAATAACTGCTTTTAATGAACAGACTAACCAATTTATAATAGAGCACATTAATATTTTTCCTAGTGCCAACTTTGGTTCTCTTGAAAGTGCGCTCGAGCAATATTTGCTAACAGCCCCACATATTGCCCCCAAACGCGCATGTTTAGCCGTTGCAGGGCCAATAAAAGCCGGGCAAGTGCATTTAACCAATTTAGGTTGGCATTTTAGCGTCAGTGAATTTAAAACTCATTTTGATTTACAACAACTTGAAGTCATTAATGATTTTGCTGCCTTTGCTTACGCTGCCCCTTACTTAGATCCTAAACAAAATGTCATTGTTAAATCAGGTCAAGCTGATGATAACGCAAACATTGGTGTTATAGGTCCAGGTACTGGTTTTGGTGCCGCGTGCTTAGTTAGAACGTCTCAATCTACCGCAGTGCTAAGTTCAGAAGGGGGGCATATATCACTTGCACCTGTTAATGAACTCGATACTTTATTATTAAATGAGTTACGTAAAGATCATCCCCATGTTTCTATCGAAACAGTTTTTTCAGGTCCTGGCATAGCGCATTTATACAAAGCAATGTCTGCGGTTAAGGGTGTAATAGCTAAAAATTTAGATGCCGCACAAATTAGCAGCCTTGCAAATAGTGGTGAATGTGATGTGTGTGATGCAACCTTAAACCAGTTTTGTGATTGGATTGGCAGTGTTGCCGGTGATTTAGCGGTTGTTTATGGCGCGTTAGGTGGATTATTTATTGGCGGTGGAATACTACCTCGTATGCAAGCGAGACTTCTTGAGAGTCGTTTTGTTGAACGATTTTCGCAAAAGGGTATTATGTCGCAGTACGCAGGACAAATCCCTGTAACACTCGTAACACAAGACAACATACCGCTTATTGGCGCTGCTGCGTGTTTACACAATAGCAAATAGGGCTTTTGTCTTACAGGTTGTATTTGGATAATGGACAGATGAAAAAAGTAACCATAAATAGTGTAGCAAGCCATGCAGGGGTTTCTAAAAAAACCGTCTCACGCGTGTTAAACAATGAGCCTAATGTAAGTGCCGCCACCCGAGAAAAGGTGCTTGCGGTATTTAAAGAGCTTGATTACACCCCAAATCCAATTGCACGAGGTCTTGCTCAAAATCGTAGCTTTATTATTGGCTGTTTATACGATAACCCAAGTAAAAGTTATATTACCCGAGTGCAAACGGGCGCCTTAGAAGCGTGTAAAGAAAACAATTATAATTTATTGATACACCCTTGTGAGTTTCGTGGTGAAGCACTTATAAATAATATTGAGCAATTACTACAAACTTCTCGATTAGATGGCATTGTGCTAACACCTCCTTTTGGTGATTTTGCTGAGCTTGCTTCTTTTTTAAAATCTAAAAAAATTCCTTATGCAAGAGTTGCTTCAGCTTTACTACAAGATGATTCAATTTCAGTGCGTAGTAACGACGAGCAAGGCGCATTTGAGATTACCGAGCATTTAATTAACCTCGGTCATAAATCTATAGCTTTTATTAAAGGGCACCCGGATCACAGTGCCACGCAACAACGTTTTAAAGGTTACAGGCGTTCACTTGCAAGCCATGGTATAGAATTTGATGAGCGCTTAGTCGAGGAGGGTAACTTTAGTTATCACTCAGGTGTAGATAGTGCACGCAGCATATTAGATTTATCCCCTAGGCCAACCGCTGTATTTGCATCAAACGATTACATGGCGGCTGCCGTACTTAAATTAGCAACTCAGCGCCAATTAAAAGTGCCTGATGACATTTCAATAGCTGGGTTTGATAATGCGCCCATTGCACGTCATATTTGGCCTGGGTTAACAACGATTGCACAGCCCGTTGAAGAAATGACTAAACAAGCCGTAACGCAACTTATTTCACACATAGCTCAACCACAAGAGCAGCCGTATCAGGTAACGCTTGAGTCGCGCTTGATTACACGCGAGTCTACCTCAGCAATAAAATAGTGAGTTTAAAACACTTTCACAGTAGCCCGAATATGAGTGACGCTTATTCGGGCTTTTTTTACTCTGAACTTGCTAAAACATGGTTTGTGCCTAAAAATCAATTAGGTCATTATTCGGTCATGTTAAAATATTAAACTATTTTTGTTACCCGGGGTTGACACCGGTGTCATTGCTATGCGTTAATACAGTGACACCGGTGTCAGGGTTGTTGTGAGAGGCTCCCTGGTAGCGTACCTTTGAACGGGTAAATCAAAGATGCTCAGTACAGTTATTTACGTGGAGTCTGTAGTTGCTACTGAGCCTTTATCCTCTAACTAATAGAGATGAGTTAAATTATGTTACATCCTCGTATTCAAGAAGTTACCCAGCGCGTTATCGAACGCAGTAAAAATACCCGTCAAGATTATTTAGATCGCATTTCGCACGCAAAAAAACAAACAAGAGTTCGTGCCGGTTTAGGTTGTGGAAATATAGCCCATGTTATGGCTGCATGTAGCAGTGATGACAAAGCGCGCTTAAAGGCAGATGAGCAGCCAAATCTTGCTATTATCAACTCATATAACGATATGTTATCGGCTCATGTGCCATACAAAGACTACCCAGATTTAATTAAAGAAATTGCAACAAAATACGATGCTACAGCTCAAGTTGCTGGTGGCGTGCCTGCAATGTGTGATGGTGTTACGCAAGGGCGTGACGGCATGGAACTTTCACTTTTTTCTCGCGATGTAATTGCTATGTCTACAGCAATTTCTCTTTCGCACGATGTGTTTGATGGCGTTTTTTGTTTAGGCGTTTGTGACAAAATTGTTCCTGGTTTATTAATTGGTGCATTGTCGTTTGGTCATTTACCTGTGTTCTTTTTACCAGCAGGTCCAATGCAATCAGGTATTCCGAATAAAGAAAAAGCACGTATTCGCCAAAAGTTTGCACAAGGTTTAGTGAGCCGCGAAGACTTACTCGAAGCTGAAAGTGCGTCTTATCACAGCGCTGGTACATGTACGTTCTACGGTACTGCCAATTCAAACCAAATGTTGATGGAAATAATGGGCTTACACCTTCCAGGTAGCTCGTTTATTAACCCTTACACTGAGCTTCGCGATGGCCTTACAGGGAATGCTGTAGAAACAATGCTTAAGCAGCTTATAGATGATAAAGAAAGCCCGTGTTTAGCCGATGTGATCAGCGAAAAAACGATTATAAACGGTTTAGTAGGCCTGCTTTCTACAGGTGGTTCTACTAATCATGCAATCCATATTGTTGCGATAGCAAAAGCTGCCGGCATTCAGGTTACGTGGAAAGATATGTCTGACTTATCAGAAGTTGTACCACTTCTTACACGTATTTACCCTAACGGCTCAGCTGATGTAAACCACTTTCAAGCAGCAGGCGGTATGGGTTTCTTAATGAGAGAACTAGCAAGCGCTGGTTACTTACATACAGACGTTAAAACAATGCTTGGCGATGGTTTAGCACCATACATGACAGAGCCTCGTTTGGATAAAGACGATAGCTTGATCATGAGCGACTCAACTGGCCCAACTAAAGTTAAATGGGTAGATTGCCCAGCAAACTCGCACGATGAAGAAGTACTTCGCCCAGTGAGTAACCCATTTAGTAAGCAAGGTGGTCTGCAACTTCTAACTGGCAACTTAGGTAAAGCTGTTATCAAAGTGTCAGCTGTTGCTGAAGAACATCAAACCGTTACTGCTCCTGCAAAAGTATTTAGTTCACAAAGTGCTCTGCAAGATGCATACACTCGTGGCGAATTAAACCAAGACTTTATTGCCGTGCTAAAAGAGCAAGGCCCTAAAGCGAAAGGTATGCCAGAGCTACACAAGTTAACGCCAGTAATGGCAACGCTTCAAGATGAAGGCTTTAAAGTAGCCATTGTTACTGACGGTCGTATGTCGGGTGCATCAGGTAAAGTACCTGCTGCTATTCACTTAGCACCAGAGGCAGTAGAAGGCGGCATTATTGCTAAAATCCGAGAAGGCGATTTAGTGACGCTTGATGCACCAAACGGAATATTAAAAGTACATGTTAGCGACGAAGAACTTGCTAAGCGTGAAGCAGAGCTTAGCCTGCCAAGTGCAACATTTGGTACAGGTCGTGAATTATTTACTGGATTTAGAAATATCGTAAGCAGTGCCGATTTAGGCGCGAGTGCTTTTGGACTTGAATAAATATTAGCCATACTGGGTAATGAGGAACAAGTAATGAGTATTGAAAAAATCTTAGCATCGGCACCCGTAGTGCCAGTGGTTGTAATCGAAAAATTAGAAGATGCAGCACCACTTGCAAGAGCTTTATACAACGGTGGCTTAAAAGCCTTAGAAATAACACTACGTACACCCATTGCTGCAGAAGCTGTAAAGCTAATGAAAGCAGAAGTACCTGAAGCCTATGTAGGTACTGGTACGGTAGTAGACAAGGCAAGTTTTGATCTTTCGGTTGCTGCTGGTGCAGATTTTATGGTGAGTCCAGGTGTGAGCGATGAGCTTATTGCTTTAGCTAAAACATCAGATATACCATTTTTACCAGGCGCTGCAACTGCAAGTGAAGTTATGCAACTTGCGTCGCATGGTTTTAAGTATTTAAAATTCTTCCCAGCAGAAGCTGCAGGCGGAACAGCTATGCTTAAATCAATCGGTGGCCCATTACCACATATTACTTTTTGCCCAACTGGCGGCATTAGCCTAGCAACTGCTCCTAATTATTTAGCGCTTAACAACGTTATTTGTGTTGGTGGTACGTGGATGCTAGATAAACAACTAATTGAAAATAAAGACTGGCAAGCAATTGAAGCGCTTGCTCGCCAAGCAAGTGAACTTAAATAGGAGTCTAAAATGATTAATGTAGCAATTAACGGTTACGGCCGTATCGGTAGAAATGTTTTACGTGCACTTTATGAGTCAGCTCAAAACAGCGAAATTAAAATTGTAGCAATTAACGATTTAGCACCAGCTAACGTAAATGCACATTTAACGCAGTATGACTCAGTTCATGGTCAATTTTCTAAAAAAGTAACACTTGAAAACAACACTATGCTAATTGGGGATGACGTAATTACGTTAACGCAAGAGCGTGACCCTGCAAACTTACCGTGGAAAGAGCTAAACGTAGATATCGTTTTAGAATGTACTGGTTTTTTCACTAAACGTGATGACGCTGCTAAGCACATTACTGCAGGCGCTAAAAAAGTAATCGTATCTGCTCCAGGTACTGGTTTAGATGCAACAGTAGTGCATGGTGTAAACAGCGATGTAATTAATGCTGATAGCAATATCATTTCTAACGCTTCTTGTACTACTAACTGTTTAGCGCCAATTGCAAAAGCAATTAACGACACAGTAGGTATTGAGCAAGGTAGCATGACGACTATTCACGCTTACACCAACGATCAAAACTTATCTGACGTATACCACCCAGATTTATACCGTGCGCGTAGTGCAACTCAATCTATGATCCCAACTAAAACAGGTGCTGCGGCAGCTGTTGGTTTAGTATTACCAGAACTTGCTGGTAAATTAGATGGTATGTCGGTACGTGTACCTACAATCAATGTTTCTTTAGTTGATTTTACGTTTATCACTAAGCGTGATACGACTGCAGAAGAAATCAATGCAATCATGAAAGAAGCATCAACGGGTTCAATGAAGAGTATTTTAGAATATAACGAGCTTCCGCTTGTTTCTATCGACTTTAACCATAACCCAGCGTCGTCTATCTTTGATGCAACGCAAACTAAAGCCAATGGCAAACTAGTTAAAGTAATGGCTTGGTACGACAATGAGTGGGGTTTCTCAAACCGCATGTTAGACCAAGTTAAAGCATTAGGTCAGTACTTATAATTGACCTTGTAAAAGTTTAGCTTTATCCAACCAAGCCACGCATTGCGTGGCTTTTTTGCGTTTGGTTTATCTGTATATTTGCAATTCAAAATTAGGAGGGAACTATTTGTATTTTTTATACCCTAAATTTTGTTAATATGTGGGTGTGTAAATCAAAGGAATTTCGTTGTATTTAATCAACTCAACGACGCAAGGAATAATAAAAATGATCAGAGCTTTATCGCGAAAAGTATTTCGCACAAATCATCTTCAGATAGGTGAGGGCAACATAAGTGGCTACATAGCCTGCTTTTTAGCAATACTGAGTTGCTTAGGCGTATTAGCGTTTCACTTCCCTGAATACTTAACCACACCAGAGCTGAGAAAAAGCTACAGCGTCGACTTTTTACGTCAGCTTATGTTTGCATGATTATTGGTCTCGGGCAGTTTAGGATTACTTAACTTTGTACGTAATACCAATAAGCGTTTAGGGGCTACAGCGTGGTTTTTTATTTTACTCGCTATTATGTTTGGCGGACCAAACGTTGAAGTAAACGAATTTGCTACCGACACACCTTATATAGGGCTTGATTGGTTTATTTTAGATTTACTCGGCTCAACACTCATATTTATTGTGATTGAAAAGTTATTACCTCATCGTAAAGATCAAAAAATATTACGTAGCGAATGGCGGGGCGATTTAAACCACTTTTTTGTAAATCATTTAATTATTGGTTTTGTATTACTCGTTACTAACCACTTTGTGCATTATGGCTTTGGCTGGGCTGTATCATCTACAGTACAAGGTTATATAGAGCAAACACCCTTTATAGTGCAGTTGTTTTTAATAATACTCGTGGCAGATTTAATGCAGTATTGGGTGCATCGTGCCTATCACGAAGTCCCTTTATTATGGCGCTTTCATGGCGTACATCACAGTGCTAAAGAAATGGATTGGTTAGCGGGCTCTCGCCAGCATATTCTTGAAATACTCGTAACGCGCAGCTTAGTGCTCACGCCTATATTTGTACTTGGTTTTTCACAGCAAATAATTAGTTTGTACGTAATAATTGTGGGTTTACAGGCTGTGTTTAATCATGCAAATGTACGTGTGAAATTTGGCTGACTAAAGTATTTTATGGTTACACCGCAGTTTCATCATTGGCATCATGCGTCAGATAAAGCCGCGATTGACCGAAATTACGCTGCACATTTTTCGTTTTTAGATTATGTGTTTGGTACTGCTGTTAAAGGCCAAAAAGAGTGGCCACAAGCGTATGGTGTAGTCGGGGATTACATGCCCGTAGGTATGCTTAAACAACAGGTTTACCCGTTTAAGCGCACTAAATAAGTGCGGAAAATCCGAATAAACATAAAATAAAAGCGAGCAAGGTGTTACATTTTGCTCGCTTATATTATTAATATTAAACTTATTTTAGCTCAGCTAATAGCTCAGTAAATGTTGGTCTTTGATTTAATGCAGGTTGCATAGCACATTTTGCCATATCGGACATTTTAACAAAGAGCTCACTTTGTCTATCATCGCCAGTTACCGTGCCTAATAAGTCTTCAATTAAACACCCTAATGCACGTACTTCAATTAACTCGATTTGCTTTTGTTGATAATCACTTAACATGGCTAAGTTTGTGGCTGCACCAAAATCACCAAATAATACATCAGCATCTTTGTTTATCATGGTGTTATGCGCATACACGTCGCCATGGCTTACTTTACAAATATGTAAGTGATGCAGCGTACTTACCATTTGCTGTGCAATTTTTAAAATAGCGTGAGTTGAGTAATGGCAATCATCATCAAAGGTATCACGCGTACAGGTTTCAAGGTTTGGAGGCAGGCCTAAATTAGTAAAGCTTTTATCTATTAGCTCCATCACTAAACCTAGCTGATCACTTTGCTCTATGTAGGCAAGTACCTTAATTAAATTAGCGTGATCGCCTGCTTGTAAGCAGCAATTTACTTCATCAAGCGGGTAGCCGTCGCTGGTAATTGCACCTTTAAATAATTTAATAGCTACAGCCCTATCAGCAGCTTGCGCTAAATGAATAACGCCCGATGCACCTTGGCCAATAACATGACTAAGCGTGTAATCGTCAAGAGGCTTATTTTCTAAGCTGCATTTTGTAAGGCTCTGGGCTTTATTAAAATCGTTACCGGCGAATGCAAGCCAAGCAAGTTTAGGCAATTCAAACAGCCAGCCGTCTACGTGTGTTAAGTTATTAGCAGAGAGCCTAACAAGCTCAAGGTTTTTGCACTGCGCCATACTACTTGGCAGTTGCTTAAGTTGATTGCCCGCAAGCGCGAGCTTTTTAAGCTGGGTATAATTACCAAAATCTTCAGGCAATTCGCTTAACGTATTATCGGTGAGTATTAGCCACTCAATATTTTTTGGCAGGCTGTTTAAAGCAAATTCAGAAATTTGGTTACCTTTAAACGCGACCATAATTAAAGCAGGGCATTTAGCGAGCACTTTAGGAATATGCTTAAACTGATTAAACGATAAAAACACACGCTTCAGGTGTGTTAAACAGGCAAATTCATCAGGTAGTGTTGATAAATTATTATTTGATAAATCGAGAACTTCAAGCGTGTCAGCTAAGCTAAAAATTTCTTCAGGAAATGTCGTTAGCTCTTCTACCAATTGCAGGCGAGTAGCACCAACAAGTTTGCCACTTTTAAGCTCTTTAAGGGAGTTCATATTAATACCATGTTCTAAAAATGAAAAAGCCAACATAGCTGTTGGCTTAAAGTCGTTCTAACTTACTAAATCGCTCTTTAGAATTGCGCGTTATGGTAAACGTTTTGCACGTCGTCGCAATCTTCTAACATTGCTAAAAAGCGTTCCATAACTTCAACGTCTTCGCCTTCAATCGGCGTTTCAATTTGTGGCACAAAGCTAATTAGGTCTTCGTCAAATTCAGTCACGCCCATTTCTTCAAGCGCTGTACGTGTATTGTTGTACTCTGTGTGAGGAGCAAAAACAGTAACTTTACCGTCATCTACCTCTACGTCAGTTACATCAACATCAGCCATCATAAGAGCTTCAAGTACTGCTTCGTCGTCATCACCGTCAAATACAAAAATAGCAAGGTGATCAAATAAATGTGACACAGAGTTTTGAGCGCCAATTTTAGCATTTGCTTTGGTAAAACAAACACGTACATCAGCAAAGGTACGCTTGTTGTTGTCTGTTAAACAGTCAACAATAATCATACAGTTACCAGGACCGTAACCTTCGTAACGTGTTGCTGCGTAGTCTTCACCGCCGCCGCCTTTTGCTTTGTCGATTGCGCGGTCAATAACGTGTGCTGGTACTTGGTCTTTTTTAGCGCGTTCAATTAAACGACGCAATGATAAGTTACCATCTGGATCTACACCGCCGTTTTTTGCACAAATATAAATTTCTTTGCCGTACTTAGAATAAACTTTAGTTTTAGCACCCGCAGTTTTAGCCATTGAATCTTTTTTGTTTTGGTAAGCTCTTCCCATCTGCGTTTCGCCTTAATATATGTAAATAATAGAATAAGATTATAATGCGTATTCTAAAGGTAAATGCATTCAAGGGCTAGTAAGTATTAAAACAGATTAAAACGGTAACGTTTAAAAGCCATGTAAACTGTATTTTATTAATGGGATCATCGAGGGTTCTAGACGTTGGAATTATATCTATTATGTGTAAATTTAATTCAATAAAAAAGCAACCTGTATAACAGGTTGCCTTACTAAGTAATAAAAAGTAAGTGTTACTTACCAAATACGTACACGCTCATCTTCAGGAAGGTATAACGCATCGCATGGTTTTACATCAAACGCTTTGTACCATGCATCGTGGTTACGCGGCGCTTGTGCTCTAAAGCGACCAGGGGCATGTGTGCCACCACGCAGTTGGTTAAGCATGCTTTGCTCAGTACGTTTTTCTTTCCATACTTGTGCCCACGCAAGGAAGAAACGCTGATCGCCAGTAACGCCGTCAATAACAGGCGCTTCTTTACCATTTAAACTGAGCTTATAAGCGTGATAAGCCATTGATAGCCCACCTACATCACCAATGTTTTCGCCAAGGCTATTTCGACCATTAACAAAGTTACCTTCGATTGGCTCGTATTTACTGTACTGCGCAGCCAGTTGATCGGCTTTTTTGTCAAATGCAGCGCGGTCAGCATCAGTCCACCAATTACGTTGCACACCGTTTTCGTCTGATTTTGAACCTTGATCGTCAAACCCATGACCCATTTCATGACCAATTACAGCGCCAATACCGCCATAGTTTACAGCCGAATCGGCATTTGGATCGAAAAACGGCGGTTGTAATATCGCAGCCGGAAATACAATTTCATTAAACGAGCTATTGTAGTAAGCGTTTACGCGTTGTGGCGTCATGCCCCAGCGGTTACGGTCTGTTTTTTGTAGCTCTTTTTCAACACTTTCTGCATGGAAAAATTCACGCATGTTTTTCACATTACCGATTAAATCGTTTTTAGTAATGTTTAAACCATCATAAGACTGCCAAACATCGGGATAACCAATTTTTGGTACAAAGGCAGCCAGTTTAGCGCGCGCATTTACTTTAGTTTCATCGCCCATCCACTCTAGGTTATCAATACGTTCACCCAAGGCTGTACGTAGGTTTTCAACCAGCTCTGACATTTGTTGTTTTGATGACTCAGGGAAGTAACGTGCTACGTATATTTTACCAATAGCAAAACCAAGCGAACTTGTACCTGACATTTCACTTATTGCACGCTTCCAACGAGGGCGAGGCTCTTGTTGTCCGTTTAGTTCTTTGCCAAAAAAAGCAAAGTTAGTATTAAATACTTCCTCTGATAGTAAGCCTGCGTTACCGCTAATAGCATGATACGTTAGGTAGTCTTTCCATACTGCAATATCTTCTTGATTGATTAGCTCAATCATCGCTTTTATAGGTTCAGGTTGAGATACATTTATCTGAGGTACTTTATAACCTGTTTGCGCAAAATATAAATCCCAGTTAAAACCAGGATAAGTAGTGCTTAAATCGGCGCGTTCAATTTGGTTTAGCGTTAAATCGCGATTACGGCGCTTTTCACGGGGCCAATGACCTTGTGCAATTTTGGTTTCAAGATCAACAATTGCTTGAGCACGCTCAGCGGTATTTTCTACTCCTGCAAACTTAAGCATGTCAGCAATGTGAGCAACATAAGCTGTACGGGTTTTAACAAAACGCTCAGCGTCTTCAAGGTAGTAAGAACGATCTGGTAAGCCTAAACCACCAGCACCTAGTGACATTTCATATTTGTTAGGGTCTAGGCGATTAAACCACATACCGCCGCCAAAAGGGGCTTTATTACCGGTTAACCAAGACTTACCAAACATCTCAGCTAAATCGTCGGTCGACGCTATATCACTAATTTCACTTAACAATGGCTTAATAGGTGCTACACCTAGTTTATTGAGTGTTTCGGTATCCATATAGGCATTGTAAAAATCAGCAACGAGTTTTTCTTCTGCGTTTAAGTCTTTACGTGCGGCTATTTCTTCAATAATAGCTTTAACATCGTCTTCGCTTCGCTCAGCTAATCCAGAAAATGCACCATAGCGGGTTTTATCTGCAGGCATTTCGTAGTTGTTATACCACGTGCCGCTGGCATACATAAAAAAGTCATCGCCTGGTTTAACGGCTTCATTACGAGCTGTTAGATCAACACCAAAACTACCTAACTCTGCTTTTTCTGTCACTGCTGCAGTGGCTACTTTAGGTTGTTGCTCGTGTGTTTTTGTTGTTTGCGGCTCTGAACAACCGGTAATAAATGTGGCAGCTAATGCTGCGGCAATTAAACTCTTTTTCATTACTTACTCCTGAATATCACTGATTGAATTAAAGCAGCAGTGAATTATTTTTATTGTTACGAATATTTAACTTATCGATTGTTATTGATATTAATCAGACAAACAAATCTTTTGAGGTGAATCACCACAGTGCTCGGTAAAACTAATATAGGAGAAAAGAGAAAGGCTAATAGGTTCTATAAACGCTTTATTTAGCTCGAATACTTAAAAGTATCCGAGCTAAGAGGGGTTACACACTATTTATTTTTTATGCTGGAGCTCCCACATACGGGCATATTCTCCGTCGAGAGTAAGTAACTCATCGTGCTTACCTTGCTCAATAATTTGCCCGGCTTTGAGCACAATAATGGTGTCTGCATCGGTAATTGTAGAAAGGCGATGAGCAATAACAATACTCGTATGATTACTGGCAACTTCGCGCATTGCAGCAAGTATTGCTTGCTCAGAATGAGAGTCGAGTGCAGATGTTGCTTCATCAAAAATTAAAATAGGGGACTTTTTCAAAATGGCGCGCGCAATAGCAATACGCTGTTTTTCGCCGCCGGATACTTTTAAACCGCGCTCACCAACCAGTGTTTTATCGCCTTTATCAAGTGTGCCTATAAAGTCTTTTAAATGCGCCATAGCAATGGCTTCGTCAATTTCAGCATCGCTTGCTGATGGTCTACCGTAAGCGATATTTTCACGAATGGTGGTGTTAAACAGCACGGTGTCTTGCGGGACTATTGCAATGGCTGTTCGTAAACTATTAAGTGTTACTGAGTTTATTACTTGATTATCAATGCTAATTTCACCGGTGCTTACATCATAAAAACGATAAAGCAGTCGCGCCAATGAGCTTTTACCTGCACCACTGGCACCAACAATGGCTACTTTGCTGCCAGCTTTAACACTAAAACTAAGGTTATTAAGAATAGGGCGATGCGCATCGTAACTAAAACTTACATTATTAAATGTTATTTCACCTTGGCTAATATTGAGCTCTTTAGCATTAAGTGCATCGGTTATTTGTGGTTTTTTGTTAAGTAGCCCAAGCATGTTTTCAAGGTCGGTTAGGGCTCGTCTTATTTCGCGGTACACAAAGCCTAAAAAGTTAAGCGGTAAAAACAATTGAATCATATACGCGTTAATCATCACAAGTTCACCAATAGAAAGCGTACCTGCAACTACCTCGGTTGAGCCCAACCACATTAACGCGGTAATAGCACAAGCAATAATAAGTGCTTGGCCTGAATTGAGGGCGAGCAACGACATTCTATTTTTTAAACGGGCTTTTTCCCAGTTTGCTAAAAAGGTGTCGTAAGTTTTTGCTTCAAACTGTTCGTTATTAAAATATTTTACAGTTTCATAATTAAGTAGGCTGTCTATAGCGCGGGTATTACTTTGATTGTCGGCAGCGTTTGCTTCTCTAATAAAGCGGTTTCTCCACTGAGTAACCACCACAGTAAAGGTAATATAAATAGCGACTGCCAATAATGTAATCAGCGCAAACCAAACAGAAAACAACGTGCCAAAAATAATCGCAACAGTCAGTATTTCAAATAAAGTAGGCACAATGTTAAACATTAAAAAACGCATTAAAAAGCTTAACCCACTTGTACCGCGTTCTATATCGCGGCTAATACCACCGGTTTGCCTATCTAAATGAAAAGCCAGCTCAAGTGAGTGCAAATGCTTAAATACCTTTAAACCAATATCACGCATTGCGTGCTCGGTTACGCGAGAAAATACAGCATCTCTTATCTCACCTAAAAATACGCTAGCAAAACGCAGTGCACCGTACATCAATAACAATAAAGCGGGGATAACTAACAGTGGGTTAATTGACTTATCTACCGAGTCTATAATTTCTTTAAGTGCCCACGGCATCAACAAAGTGGCACCTTTTGCGCCTATAAGCGCCATAAGTGCAATAAAAACACGGCCTTTAAATTTTGTAAGGTAGGGCCACAGTGTTTTTACACTTTGGCGTAAATTCATGGCATCTGGTCGTTTTTCTGTGCTTTGTTTGGGGCGCATTAGTGATCTCTGTTAAAACTAAATACTTAATTAATAAGTATTGTATTTTAAATGCTTGCCCTTATATACTACGCATCCCTTATTTTAGTTTTAAAACGTGAATGTTTAAATTTAGAGTGTTTTTAACTGCCTTTTTGCTACTTGCTGCACTTTTTAGTGTGCAGAGCAATGCTATGGGCGCCTCACAAAATTTAAATATTACTGTTAGTACGCAGGTTTCGCTTACTGATATTGGTGATTTAACTAAAATACAGCCTATTAGTAAGTCTGTAGATACTGCGCAGCATAAAAAAACGCATCAAACCGATTTTGACGCGCACCAACCAAGGTTAACAGCCAATAATTCATCATTGTTTTTGCACACTGTTCAAAGTGAGCCAGAATACGATGTGGTTTTTGAATTTTTTGCTCAAAATCTTGTTAGGCATATATTCTTACCACCAAGAGCCGTTAATCCTATACAGCCTTGGTATACGCTTGTAACTAATAGTAAAAAGTCGCGCTTGAGTGGCTGGAAAGACGTAAACTTACTCTACAGAGCTGTAACTACCTACCACGCTTGATTTTCCTTATTTAATTTTATTAGGTTTTAACTTTAAAGTTTTAGCCTGCAGATTAATTGTGCTTTTAAAAAGTACGTTGCTAGCTTTGCTGGCAATAAGGATTAAACATGTTAAGTTTTAAAAAAGATAAAAAGCCGTCTACGGCTAAGTTTAAATTAAGCTATATCGCCATGCTAATAGTATTGGTTTTATTAGCTATTAGCGCATTACCAAACCTATATCCAAATAAATCGTGGTTGCATATCAGTGCCGTGCCGCACAGCGAAACACAATCTTTACCAAGCACTAAAACCTTAGTTACTTTTTTAAATAACCAAGGGTTAGAGGTTGAGCAGGGCTTAGATAAGCAATCAACTATTAATGTACTTTTAAACGAGCCAACTAAAAGCGCTCAGGCGCAAGCGGCTATAAAAGCGCAATACCCAAACACGCAAGTTAAAATTGTTGAGCATGCAACCAGCCCTACATGGTTACAAGATTTTGGTTTATCACCAATAAAGCTGGGCCTTGATTTAAATGGCGGTGTGCTATTTGTACTAGACGTAGATTTAGATAAAGCCGTTGATGAGCAGTTAGTCAGTGCGTATCAACAAGCTAAATCAATCATTATTAAACAAAAAGCACATGGCGTAAAAGCGCAGCAAACTCAGCACGGGTTTGAAATAAACGCATTGCCTAATGCAACAGACAAGTTAACCCCCGTTATTGAAGAGCTACAAAGCCGATTTGCCAATTTAGCCGTTGTAACAAGCAATAACGGCAGCGTTAAAACTGCCAAATTTAGTTATTCGGAGCAAGGCCGAAGCAGCTTTGATAAAGAAGTAATGGGGCAAACACTCACAACCCTTCGTTCACGTATTGAAGAGTTAGGCATTACCGAAGCGGTAACACAGCAACAAGGAAAACATCGCATTCGTATAGAGCTACCGGGCGTGCAAGATCCAACCGAAGCAAAACGTATTATTGGTGCAACAGCATCGCTTGGTTTTTATCAATTAAAAGAAATTGGCGGGCAAACATTTAATATGCAATCGGGCGGGACCATAAAGCTCGATCCTGTGCCAATTTTTACAGGCGATCATATTAATAATGCAAACATAGGCCGCGACGATTGGGGTAAACCATTGGTACAGCTAAGCCTAGACGGCCAAGGCGGGGATGCAATGTCGGCGTTTTCAAAAGCCAATATTGGTAAGCCAATAGCGACGGTTTACTCTGAGTACTCTCAAAACGCTAAAGGCGAAGTCGTTAAAAAAAGCGAAATTATTAACGTTGCCAATATTGCTCAGCATTTAAGTTCGCGTTTTAGTATTACCAATATGAAAAGCCAACAAGCGGCAGCCGATCTGGCATTGTTACTTCGCGCAGGCTCGCTTACAGCGCCCGTTACAATTGTGCACGAACAAACAATAGGGCCAAGCCTCGGCAGCGAAAATATTAGTAATGGCTTAGCCGCGCTTATGTTAGGCATGGGTATTACGCTTGCATTTATGGCGCTTTGGTATCGTCGTTTAGGCCTTATTGCAAACGTGGCACTTATATTAAATTTAACGTCGCTTGTGGGCTTAATGTCATTATTACCAGGGGTTGTGTTAACGCTTCCGGGTATTGCAGGCCTGGTGTTAACCATAGGTATGGCGGTAGACACTAACGTAATAATATTTGAACGCATTAAAGAAGAACGTCGCCAAGGCCGTGCACCATATCAAGCTATTCAAGAGGGTTATAAACAAGCCGCAAATACAATATTTGATGCCAATATAACCACCATGATCACCGCACTTATCTTATATGGCATAGGCTACGGGCCCGTTAAAGGTTTTGCCATTACACTCGCACTGGGGCTTTTAACGTCTGTATTTACAGGTGTGTACGTATCAAAAATATTAAGCCAAACGTTGTATCTGAAAATGGGAAAAAAAGTAGGAGTAAAAGCACATGCTTAACACTTTTTTAAAAGGTGAAAAGGGTACACGTTTACGCTTTATGGGCATGCTTTTAAGTGCCATTTTAGTGCTGCTATCTGTATTCACGCTTACGCAAAAAGGTTTAAATTTTGGCCTAGATTTTACCGGCGGTTATTTAACTGAGTTTACAACCAGTCAAAGTGTTGAACTAAAAGAGCTTCAATCGTTTATTGCTAAAAATCATACCGGTGAGTTTGAGCTAACCGCGCAAGGTAATAGTCATTTTCAATTAAGAGAAGCGCCAAGTGCATCAACTACATCAATAACAGCTAATAGCCCTGACTGGCAAAGCGCTGTTACGCAAAACGATGATATAAACGCACAGGTATTATCGTCTGCTTATATTGGCTCACAAGTGGGCGATGAGTTATTTGATCAGGGTTGTTTAGCCATGTTTGCTGCAATGATTGCGGTAATGCTTTACCTTGCAGTGCGTTTTGAATGGCGATTAGCGGTTGGCTCTGTGGTTGCACTAGTGCACGATTTGATACTCGTACTTGGGTTATTTTCACTATTACAAATTGAATTTAACCTAACCGTGCTGGCAAGTTTACTGGCTATTATTGGTTACTCACTTAACGACTCAATAATAGTGGGAGATAGAGTGCGCGAGCTTTTACGTGTTCCATCAAACAATATACTTAGCCCAGCAATTATTATTAATAATGCGATTAAAAGCACGCTAACGCGCACCTTAATAACGTCGGGTACCACACTTGCAACGGTTGCGAGCGTTTGGTTGCTTGCAGGTGCACCACTGCAAGGCTTTGCTATTGCATTATTTACCGGCATTGTAGTGGGTACGTTCTCGTCTATTTGTATAGCGGCAACCTTGCCGGAACTATTGGGCTTAAGCGCTAAAAACTACGAAGTTAAAGTAGATGTCCACACGCAAACATTATTAGATATGCCATAAGGTTTTTAATAAAGCATAAGCAAAGAGCTGTACCAACCAATCAGCGGCTCTTTGTTAGTTTAATGCTTATTTATACCCCGCTAGTATTCCCAACAAACTTGCGGGGTTTAAAACAATGGTTTTAAGCCTAGCAAAAATGTTAAACTAGCTACCTTATTTTTACAGCCTGTATTGTATTAATCCCCATGAATAAAACCCACGTTATCGAACATCTTCGCTTTGCGCTAGAAGCGCAGCTTACAACAGCAAAAGTAGCGGCAAAAACTGCGCACGACACCGCCACACATGAAGAAAACATAGCCGAAAATAAATACGATACCCTAGGGCTCGAAGCCGCTTATTTAGCACAAGGCCAAGCCCAGCGCGTAAACGATTGCTATAAAAGCATAGAGTTGTTTGAGCCTGCCTTTAACGAAAAGCCAACCGACAAAATAGCTATCGGTTCGCTGGTGTGTTTAGAAGATGATAACGCAGCGCAAAAATGGTTTTATTTAGGCCCAGCCGCTGGTGGTTTAACAGTAAACGTTAAACAGCACGCAATTGCTGTTGTAACACCCGGCGCACCAATGGGTAAGCAGTTACTAAATAAACAGATTTATGATGAAATTACGTTAACAATTGCAGGTAAAGCCCACGAATATGTTGTGGTAGAGATTTTATAAAGCTTTGGTTTTTTAAGAGAACACCATCTGAAAAAGCTATGCCAACGTAATAATCGCTTATTTATAATCATAAATTAATTGTCGGATGGCATAGCTTTGCCATTTATCCAACCTACAGCTATGTTTTATAGCGTAACGTGGTGTGTATTTCAATTTGTACAAAGGCATATAATGAGAAGTACCTAATAGTTTAAAAATGAGCAGGGTTGACGTTAGGTGCTCCCTTTTTAATTGATTTTAGTGGTTTTACAGCCTCGTTTGTTGTATTTCCCAAGTTGGCTACTCGGTGCTACTATAGTGATACATTTGTTTGGGGATTATTATGAGAGTAGAACTAGTCACAACATTGAAGCGTCAAGCAACGAAGATATTATCTGAACTTCATTCCTCTAAAGAACCTGTGTTGATAACTGAACATGGGCAACCATCTGCATACTTAGTAGATGTTGATGATTATGAATTTATGCAAAAGCGTATGCAAATTCTTGAGTCTCTTGCAAAAGGAGAGCAGGCAACAAGTCGTGGTGAAACGATGTCGAATGTTGAAGCTAAAGATAAAATGAATAAATGGCTGAAATAATTTGGACTAATCCAGCTTTGGATGATCTTAACGATATTGCTGAATATATCGCATTAAGCAATTTGCAGTCAGCGAAAAATTGGTTGCCAAAATATTTGAAAAAGTTGAACGTCTCGAACCCTTTCCTGAATCAGGTAAAAAACCAATTGAGTTAGCTAACCTAAATTATCTTGAACTGGTCGTGAATCCTTGTCGTATATTTTACAAAAAAGATAACGATAAAGTATATATTTTGCACGTAATGAGACAAGAACGAGACTTACGAAAATTTTTGTTGCTAACGCAATATACAGCTAACAAGTAGGTAATCCCTGAGTGAAATTAGTATGACCCCCCATACTAATTATTATAAAAAGCAATTATTAAAAAGCCATCCAAACATCTCATATAACATCCTATATTTTAAATATCCAATTTTAGGTAGCTTTTTTCACAAACTTCGCTGTTACCATCATTTCGCCAATGCCATCTACTTTACAATCAAGTTCATGATCTTTTTTATCAAGTACACGTCTCACTACCGCTTTTGTGCCAATTTTAATGACTTGCGAGCTGCCTTTAATTTTTAAATCTTTGGCTACGGTCACTTTATCGCCATCATTAAGTAAAGTGCCATTGGCATCTTTTACTAAAATTGCGTCTTCATCGCTTGTATTATTTGGGTTCCACTCATGGGCGCACTCGGGACAAACAAGCAGTTGTTGGTCCTCGTAAACATATTCACATTGGCATTTTGGGCAAGCAGGCAGCGACATTTTTAACTCTCATAAGGTATTGTTTTGCGTATTTTAATCTGCATTATTAGTTAATCAATATTTTTCATCTTCACGCTAAAAATATCTCGTTTGTGCGTTTTTAAAAAAGGGCATATAAAGCACATGTCGCTTAAGCAATTTAAGCGCTAACTCGTACAGTAGGTACCTGTTAAAGCACCCATCATATTAAGTGATTCGCGCAATGCCCACTTAGTACGATGGGTGTTTCTATTTATAATGCTTAGTATTTTACTAAGCATGCTTTTTATATTTTGACTTAACTAGGAAAAGTCGTGTTTAAAACCTTAATTGTGGTTGATAACAACGAGCAAACGCTTGCTCAATCGTTCGAAAATGTAATTACGTTTAATACCTACTTACGTGATTACCCAAAACATAACGAACCAAAAACACGCATTATTAATCTGTGCGACTCAAGCCAATACTTGAGCAAAGGTTACTATTGCTCATTACTTGCAGAGGCGCGCAAGCACCAAGTTTTACCCAGTGTAAAAACCATTAATGCTCTTCGTAGTGGCCAAGCTCCTATATTAAATGTGGGTCAAATAGACGGCACACTTTACTTTGGTAATGCCCAAAACGATTTACAATCAAAAGCAGCAAAGTCGGTATTTAAACAATACCCAGCGCCTATTTTATTTGTTGATGAACAAGGATTATTGCAACAAGGCTCGATGTCGTCTTTAAGCGAGCAGCAGTACAGCGAATTTGTAGCCAAGCTAGATAACTTTACTAAAACGCAGTGGCGTATTAGTTCTGTGCAACGTCGTTTTAGATGGGACATGGCAATACTTGTTGATCATAACGAAAAAGTACCACCGAGTGACAAAGACGCCATTGCACGTTTTATTAAAGCAGCGGCTAAACACGGTATTTATGCACAAGCATTAAGCTTTGACGAAATTGATAACATTGCCCAGTTTGATGCGTTATTTATTCGCCAAACTACAGCGATTGACCACCCAACGTATCGCCTTGCAAGCAAAGCGCAAAGCCTGGGTTTAGTGGTTATTGACGATGCTGAGTCTATTTTACGTTGTTGTAATAAAGTGTATTTACACGATGCATTTAATTATCAAAAAGTGCCAAGTTTAAAAACGGTTGTAGTGGCTGATCAAGCAAATGAAACGCTTGAGCAATTAGAAGAAGCGTTTACGTATCCGCTTGTTTTAAAAATGCCTGAAGGGTCGTTCTCAAAAGGTGTGTTTAAAGTTTCAAACCGTGATGAGCTTGCCGCTAAGCTTACAGAGCTGTTTGAATATAGCGCATTAGTGCTTGCACAAGAATACATGTATACCGAATACGATTGGCGAGTGGGTGTGTTAAATGGCCGTGCAATTTATGCATGCCGCTATTTAATGGCGCGTAATCATTGGCAAATTTATAACCACGATGCTAAACGGTTTTTCTCTGGTGGCTTTGAAACATTGCCAACCTTTGAGTTACCAAAAGCGGTATTAGATGCAGCATTAAAAGCATGTAAAACAGTGGGTAGGGGTTTATATGGCGTAGATGTTAAAGAGCATCAAGGCAAAGCATACGTGCTTGAAGTAAACGATAACCCAAGTATTGATCACAAAGTAGAAGATGGCTATTTAGGCGATGAGCTATACATGATCATTATGGATGAGTTTAAACAACGCTTAGAAGCACGAGGCCGTGGGTAATAACATGAGCAACCTTGTTATTCGAAAGGCGCTTAGCAGTGATTTAAATGCACTGATTGACGTTGAAAATGCCTGCTTTAATAACGATAAATTAAGCCCGCGTAGTTTAAAGCGCTGGCTTAGTGCTAAGCACGGTATTTTACTCGTTGCAGAAAGTGGCGAGCAAATATGCGGCTATGGGCTAGTGTGGTGCCATAGAGGCACGCGTTTAGCGCGCTTATATTCGCTTGCTGTAAAACCCACAATGCAAGGTAAGGGGATTGCAAAAGCACTGCTTACAAGTCTAGAAAAAGAAACGTGTGAGCGCGCTCGGCTGTACTTGCGCTTAGAAGTGGCTGTAAATAACGAAGATGCGATTGGGCTTTATAAAAGCTTAGGTTACAGAGTGTTTGGTCAATATAGCGATTATTACGATGACCACAGTGACGCACTACGAATGCAAAAAAATATTCGACAAACAAGTGAGTTAAAAGTGGCGCGTTTAACGCCGTGGTATCAGCAAACTACCGAGTTTACTTGTGGGCCTGCTGCGCTATTAATGGCAATGGGTGCACTTGAGCTAACAACTGAGCTAACTCAATCACATGAGCTGGCACTTTGGCGTGAAGGTACCACCATTTTTATGACCTCGGGTCATGGTGGTTGCCATCCGTTTGGTTTGGCACTTGCTGCTAATAAGCGTGGTTTTAAAAGCGAGGTAATGGTTAATACCACAGAGCCTTTGTTTTTAGATGGCGTACGCAATGAGAACAAAAAAGTGGTGTTAGCTACGGTGCATCAGCAATTTGTAGATGGTATAGCGCAAGCAAATATACCGCTTACACATAAAGATGTAGAGCTTGAACATATTGAGCAGTGGTTAAGTAAAGGCTTTAGTGTGCTGTTATTAATTAGTACATACAGCTTTGATGGTAAAAAGTCGCCACACTGGGTGTGTGTTACACACCTTGATGAGCATTGCGTGTATGTTCACGATCCATTTTGTGAGCCCGGTAACGACAAACAGCTCGCAATCGATTGCCAATATGTACCTATTGCGCGAAGTGATTTTAGTAAAATGTCAGCGTTTGGTAGCCAACGTTTAAGAACGGCGGTGGCTATAGCTAATAAAATATAAGGTTAACAGTGACTTTTTTAGATTTAATTGATGTAGCCCCGTATTCATGGGCAGCTATTGGTACTGCGGCTTTTTGCGGTGCCATTATTGGAATAGAGCGCCAATTGCGTGGCAAACCTGTAGGAATTCGTACATCAGCCCTAATAACGCTGGGCACGTATTTGTTTTTATCCACTGCGTTTAATTTACAAGGCGATGTAATTGACCACTCTCGCGTAGTGGGACAAATAATTACTGGTATTGGCTTTTTGGGCGCAGGCGTAATGCTAGCTAAAGACGGCGCTGTGGTAGGAGTAACATCGGCAGCAACTATTTGGGTGCTGGCATCTATTGGCGTAATGATAGCCACCGAAAACTTGGGCGCAGCTATTAAGCTTTCTGTGCTGGTGGTCGGTATTTTATACGGTGTTGATGTGCTTGAAGCTAAGTTTAAAAGCTTAAGTAAAGGTGTGCACACTAAAGTTAAAATTTATTCAAAGCGCTATTATCGCAAGAGCGAAAATGAAACAGAGCGCCACTTATAAAGTGGCGTTTTTATAATTAAGTTTATAACTAACTTAATACTAATTTTTGATGCACTAAAGCATCGCAAAGTGCTTGTGGGCGGCCTAAATAATAGCCCTGAACCTTATCGACATTTAGTTTGCGGAGGGTGTTTATTTCTTCTAGTGTTTCTATGCCTTCGGCAATAATATTACAACCAATGTCTTTAGCAAATCCGCATAATGCTTTAGCTAATAAATATTTTCGACGGTCGCTATTAATGTTTCGGGTAAGGCTAATATCAAGCTTAATAATATCTGCTTGTAGCTCCAAAATATGCTGAAAAGAAGAATACCCTGCACCAACATCGTCTATAGCTAGGCGTATGCCTTTTTTACGCAGTGGCGCGAGTGCCGTTAACATTTCATTGTAGTTGGCAATAGGAGAGTGTTCGGTTACCTCCAATACTATATTGCTGCAATCAGAAATAGCAGCTAATGCATTGGCAACGGCATCACTTAGTATATGCTCTGGAGAGGTGTTAATTGACACATACACCTCTTTATTGAAATGACTCATATTGCCTAAAACATTGTTTATTGCCAACATTTCTAGGGCTTCACCTAAACCAAACTGTGCTGCTTCATCAAACCAAATGTTAGGTGTTCTATAGGGCTCAACAAAAAAGCGAGACAAGGATTCGTAACCCGAAACTTTATTTGTGTTTAAGCTATATATAGGCTGATAGTAAATTTCAATCTTGTTTGTGTTTATAATATTAAGTACGTTAGATTTAATAATTTGTTTTGCTTCATTGTCTTGTATTTGTGTATCAATAAGCTGTGAAGCCAGATCTGAAATTAAATTTAAAAACGCCAGATCACGCTTGTTTAATGTGTCGTCTTTTTGCTCGTTGTAGCAACAAAATGTGCCATAAATATCGCCGTTAGATAAGGTAATTGGCACCCCAATATAAGCGCCAATATTAAGCTTTTTAGTAACCGGCATATCGCGGGTTATACTATTTTTACTGGTGTCAGGTATTATATTATCTAGTTCATTATTGGCTAATTTATTACAGTAGGTTTCGTTTATGGGATCAAAATTACCTACTTTTACAATCTCGTTAGGGCGTTTGGTATCTACTAATTTAAATATACGTTTAGAGTCTTTAAACTCAGAAATAAAAGCAACGTCCATATCAAGGTGTTTACGAATAAGTGCTAGCAAGCGAGTTAGTCTAATTTTGAGATCAGTCTCTGCTTCAATATCTAATAGTAAATTTTCACTAAAATTTACATGCATATTTCCAACTTCCTTGTGTTTTAGTTAATGGTTTATATTAATACAGTAGCTTGGCTTGTTTTTAAAGTATTAACCAAACAATTTTTTTCTCACTACTTTACGATACTCACTGGGTGTTTGGTTCAATATTTTTCTAAATATTCGCGTTAAATGACCTTGATCATTATAGCCTACTTCTAACGCTACTTCCTGAATTGATAAATTTGACGAAGCGAGCAACTCTTTAGCACCTTCTACGCGTAACTGTTGCCAATACTCAATAGGGCTTTGGTTGGTAGCTGCTTTAAAGCGCCGCGTAAAAGTACGATAGCTTAAGCTAAATTGGGCAGCGACTTCTTGCAAGTTTAGCTCGGTGGCTAAATTCGTTTTTAGCCAAAATTGAATTTGCGCAATTAGCTCATCGGGGTGGCGGTCAACTGCACCCTCGAGATAGCGTTGATCTTCGTAGGGTTTACGTATTTCGTGGGAAAAATTGCGCTCAACATGCTGCGCTGCAGCTTTGCCATAATACTGACTAATAATATGTACGATCACATCTGCAAGGGCATTAAGGCTTGCTACGGTGTACATGCGTTCTGACTGGGTTATAAAAAAGTCGGGTTTTAAACGCACTAACGGGTAGTCGTGGCTAAATTGATTGGCGTAGTGCCAATGGGTTGTAGCAGGGTGCCCATCAAGTAAGCCAGCCTCAGCTACTAAGCAGTTGCCAGTGCCTACACCAATTATATGGCTGCCTGCGCTAAAGCTCTCGCTTAGCCAATCAACTACGTCTTGATTTGTACGCACTACAGGGCGTGGGTTTCGCCAAATACCAGGCACTATAATTAAATCGCTGTAGGGCGCATTAGTTGTTATGCAATCAGGAATTATCGCAAGGCCTACGCGAGTAGCTATAGATTCAGCATTTTTAGCCACTAAATTTATAGCAAGCGGTCTAAAACTTTGCTTATCAATATGGCCTCTAGCAAAGGCTTCGCCGGCTCTTAACATCTCAATAGGCAGCGTTAAACTGGTAACTAATAAGTGCGGATAAACCGCTATAGCAATGTTTAATGGTGGATTAGTGTTTTTTTCAGTCATATAAATGCTCCGACCAGTACGTTTTGGCCTTTTGTGCTGAATATTTGGCTATTAAAGCACAATATATAGTGCGTAATCCATTTAAACTGCCTGTTCTTCTAATAACACGCTTTTTAAAGGTAAATTATGACTGCATTACCCGTTATAGTAGGCATGGGTGGCATTAACGCTGCTGGCCGTACTTCTTTTCATCAAGGTTATCGCCGTATCGTGTTAAATAGTTTAAATGCTCAAGATCGCAGTGAAACATTTTTAGGCCTCGCCACACTGATGAATCTAGTAAGTGTTGTAAACGGCCAATTACAAGATACACAAGGTAATAATGTTGAGCAAAGCGACATAGAAGCACGCTTTGGTGAGCAGATTATTGCCGGTACACTTATTCGTAAAATTGAAAAAGAACACTTTGATGCCGATGCCACACCGTGGCAGCAAAAAATGACACTGAGCGCATCAAGCGATAACGCAATTGTGTTTGAAACGCGTGCTCGCGACTTACCTGCACCTGTTCCAGCTAGCTGGCAAGTTGAAGAGCTTGAAGGCAAAAAAGTTAAAGTAACTATTGCAGCCGACTTAGACGTAAAGCATGACTCAACACGCGATAACCCAATTAAATCTGCTGGGCAATTTCCGACTGGGTTTGATCCATCAGTTATGTATAACAGCCGCTATCAGCCTCGTGGTTTGCAAGCCACTATTTTTGCAGCTACTGATGCGATTAAATCAACTGGGCTTGATTGGCAGCATATTATGAATAGCGTAGAGCCAGATAAAATTGGTACCTATTCAGCATCGGTAATTGGCCAAATGGACGACAAAGGCCTAGGTGGTTTAGTAAAAGCGCGCCAACAAGGCGACCGTGTTAGCACTAAGCAGTTAGCGCTGGGTTTAAATACTATGTCGACCGACTTTATTAATGCGTATGTAACGGGCAACGTAGGTACTACGTTTTCAACTTCGGGCGCATGTGCTACGTTTTTATATAACTTACGCGCAGCGGTTAACGATATACAAGCAGGGCGCACCCGCGTTGCTGTGGTAGCCAGTGTTGAATGTGCTATTACGCCAGAGGTTATAGAAGGCTTTGGTAACATGAGCGCACTGGCAAACGTTGAAGGTTTGCGCCGTTTAGATAACTTAAGTAATACAGGTGAGCCCGACTATCGTAAAAGTAGCCGCCCGTTTGGCGAAAACTGTGGCTTTACGCTAGGTGAAGGCGCGCAAGTGGCTATTTTAATGGATGATGCTCTAGCACTAGAGTTAGGCGCTGACATTATGGGGTGTGTGCCAGATGTATTTGTAAATGCCGACGGGATTAAAAAGTCAATTACTTCACCAGGGCCGGGTAACTACATTACTATGGCAAAATCGGCGGCACTGGCAAGTAGCTTATTAGGTAAAGAAGCCCTGCAACAGCGCAGCTTTATATTAGCCCATGGTTCAAGTACGCCGTTAAACCGCGTAACCGAGTCATTAATTTATCATAAAGTGGCACAAACCTTTGCTATTGATAACTGGAAAGTAACTGCGCCAAAAGCATATGTTGGCCATACTATTGCACCTGCAAGTGGTGACCAGTTAGCGATTGCGTTAGGCATATTTAGTCATAATATTATGCCGGGTATTACCACTATTGATAAAGTGGCTGATGATGTTTATAGCGACCATCTTGATATTCGTAATAGCCATTACGAGTGCGCTGATATGGATATTGCTTTTATAAATTCAAAAGGCTTTGGCGGTAACAATGCAACAGCTACCGTACTTTCACCAAAAGTAACAATGCAAATGCTTGCTAAGCGCCATGGCGATGATGTTATGACTAGTTACACACAGAAAAATAGTGTGGTTAGCGCTTCGCAGAAAACGTATCAAACGCAAGCAGATTTAGGCCAGTACGAGCTTATTTATCGCTTTGGCGACGGACTTATTGACGACAACGACATTGTAATAGACGAGCAAAGTATTCATTTACCAGGCTTTGAAAAAGCAATTACGTTTAGCACAACAAACTCCTATCAAGACATGTTTTAAGCACACATACTTGTTAGCAAGGCGCTTTTTAAGCTGTCTCTTGATCACAAGTCTGACTCAAGAGATTTTGCTAAATCGTAGCCTTCCAGGATGGCTTGTAACTTAAGCCATCCTTTCCATAACACTTTCACAGATGCACGCCCTGTGCG